>DASTDQ010000510.1:0-3775 GCA_035710305.1 Vicinamibacterales bacterium
AGCGACACCCGCTCGAACAGGAAGATGTAATACGTGAAGTGCAACCCGAACAGGAGCGTGAAGAGCGGCGGGTTGTGGAACTTCGTCAGCCACACCAGGAAGGGCGTGAGCGACGGGAACTTCGCGCACAGGAAGTAGACCTTCTTCAGGTTGATCAACCGCTCGCGATCGGGCAGGTCGAGGTACATGTCGTGATGGAGCGTCACCTCGAACTGCTTGCCCTTCGGCAGGTGCAGCTGCACGTGTTCCTGCTTGGTGAGCGCCAGCCCCGGATAGGGCTGGAAGAAGGTCGTCCACAGGTACGTGGGGTTGATCGTCCGGAAGAAATCGAGGCGTTTGACGTGGTCCTCGACCGTGTCCCCGGGTAGCCCGAAGAACGCACTGGCCGAGAACGAGATGCCGTACTTGTGCAGCCAGGCGGCGATCTTGATGATCTCGTCGTTTGAGACCGGCTTGTTCAGCAGACCCCTGCGCTGCGCCTCGTCGCCGCTTTCGGTCGCGAATACCAGGCTGGTGGCGCCCGCGTCGGCCAGCAGCTTGATGTCCTCCTCCATGATCGCGCCGAACCGGAAGTTGCCCGTGAACGGCAGGTGGATCCGCTCTTTGTAGAGCTGGAAGAACTCGCGCAGCCAGTCGTTCTTCACCCAGAGCACTTCGTCGATGAAGAACAGGAACTTCACCTTGTGCGGGTGGCGGGCGATGGTGTGCTCGATCTCGGCTATCGCGCTCTGGGGGCTGCGCTTGCGTATGTAGCGCTTGCCGCCGAAGTGATCCATGAGCACCGGGTTGGTGCAGAACGAGCAGTGGAACGGGCAGCCGCGGCCGGCCATGACGCGCAGGTAGTGGCTGTGCCGGAAGAACCCGTACTTGTCGTACATCTGGCGGTCGTGAAACGGCAGCGTCTCGACGTCCACCAGGTCCTGCCTGCTCGTATTGCGGACGATCCCGTCGGCCGTCTTGACCCAGAAGCCTTCGATGCGGCTGTAGTCGGCCCCGCGGTCGATGGCGTCGCACAGCTCCAGCATCGGGTATTCGCCTTCGCCCAGGCAGACGACGTCCACGCCTTCGTCCTCGATCACGTTGGGCGACGTGATGACGTGCACGTTCCCGTACACGGTCAGCGCGCCAATGTCGGATTTGACGCGCCGTCCGACGTTCAAGGACCACTGCAGGCTGGGGCTGAGCACCGAAAAGAGCACCACGTCGGGCTTGAACGCCCGGAGCTCCGCGATGAAGCGGTCTTCGTGCCGCTGGTCGTCAAAGAAGACCTCGACCGTGTGGCCGGCCTCCTTGAGGACGCCGGAGATACACATCAGGCCCATGTATTCCATGAGCACGTCCTGGCACATCGCGACGCGGGCCATGCGGAGTCAGTCTCTCACACTGATCGTTTCGGGCGAGGGCATGCGGGACTTGATGATTACAGCATCGAGGGCGGTTCTGCAAATTTCCGCGGATTTCCGTCTTTCCCGAGCGCGGCCGGCGCCCGTTCGGCAGAGCATGCAGTTCAGCTCGAAGGCTCGGCGGTGGCCATGGCCGCGCTAACGCGCCGAGACCTCGGTGCTACGCTGGGTCAGAGAGGGCTGGTGCCAGCTGGTGCTTACCGAGAGGCGTACCGCCGTCACGGATCATCGTGTCATCCGCGTCATTGAATTGATCGAGAGCCGCCCGTCCGCGGAGCTCGCGGTCGGGAGCCTCGCCGAAGCCGTGCGCCTCTCTCCATCCCGCCTCCGGCGGCTCTTCGTCGCGCATACGGGTCTCACGCTCTCGCGTTACATCAAACGCGCGAAGCTGCGTCGCGCCGACGATCTGGTGCGCACCACGTTCCTGTCGGTCAAGGAAATCGCCGCGGCCGTGGGCCTTCACGACGAAAGCCACTTCGTTCGCGACTTCAAGTCCCTCTACGGCTCCACGCCGACGGAGCGTCGCCGGACGGCTCTCGCCAACAGATAGCCGGATTCGCCATGTCATAGCGCTTGACGCAGCGCACGCGCGAGACGATTCTGTGTCGGCGTCTCAGGACGCACACGTTTTTCTTTGTCTGGGTTGTAGCACGCGGTCGGCCCGTATCGGTCTTGCGCCTCTCGTGTGAGGGCGCCCCCAACGCTCGCCAATCCGGATCCTCAACGGAGATGGCGGAGCCATGTACAGACTGTTGTCGAGAACACGCGCGGCCGTTCTGGGATCGGTGCTGGCGCTGACGGCGCTCCTGAGCGGAGGCGTACCGAGCCTGTCGGCAAACGCGACCAACCCGTTCCTCTGGCCGTACAACCAGCCGACCAGCGTCGCATTCGATCAGAACCAGGTCTACCAGGCGTGGCAGGAATGGAAAGTGGCCCAGATCACCAGCACGAACGCGGGCGGAAACGGCCGCCTCCGTGTGATGGGTGGCGTCGGGAACAGCACTACTGTCTCCGAGGGGCAGGGCTACGGCATCCTCCTCGCGTCGATCTTCGACGATCAGACCACGCTGGACGGCCTGTGGCTGTTCACCGCCGATCACCTGAATTCGAAAGGTCTGATGGACTGGCACATCGGCAATCCCGGGCAACGCCTGGGTACCGGCGCCGCAACCGATGGCGACGAAGACATCGCCATGGGGCTCGTCAACGCATGCGTCAAAGTCCGACAGCGCGCCTGGCCGGCGAGCCCCGCCGGCATCGACTACTGCGCGCGCGCGACAGCCGTGATCAACGCGATGTATCAGTGGGAAGTGGACAAGCCTGGAAGCCAGCCGGCCGGCGGGCTGTCGAACAACGTGGGCAACGAACTGCTGCCTGGCGACAGCTGGAACCTCCCCGTCGAATTCCCGGCGGGCATCATCAACCTTTCGTACTTCGCGCCCGGCTTCTACACCGTCTTCGGAAAGTTCACCGGCAACGCCGCGGCGTGGGAGGCGGTGAACGCCCGCAACTACGACATGGTCAACCTGGTTCAGTCCAAGCCGGGCAACTGTTCGGGACTGGTGCCGAACTGGAACCAGTACGGGGGGGACGCCCAGATCGTGCCGTGGCAGCCGAACAACTACTCCTGGTGGAGCTACGACGCGGCACGATTCGGGTGGCGCATCGCTGTTGACAAGCGCTGGTACGGGACGAGCCGCGCCCGCGAGACGATGAACGAGGTAGGCGGCTTCTTCAGCAGCGCGGGCTTTGACGGCATCGGCGAGCACACGATGAACGGGCAGCGCGTGGGCAGCGGTCCCTGGCCCTTCTTCGTGGCCAACGCCGGAGCCGCTGTGTGGGCTGCCGATAGCCCGCGAGCGGTCAATTGCGGCGCGGCAACGGGCTCGCTGCGCGAGACGGCGCAATCCGCGTACAACCGCGTCCTCAACACGAAGGACTCGCCCAACAGCTACTACGGCAATGCCTGGCGGCTCCTCGCGATGCTGCTCATGACGGGAAACTTCCCCAACTTCTACGAAATGGCAGCAGGCGGGACGGCGCCGCAACCACCGCCGCCCCCGCCGCCGCCCCCGCCGCCACCACCGCCGCCGCCGCCTTCGTCGGGCCTCCAGTGTCAGGTCGGATACCAGATCATGACGCAGTGGAACACCGGGTTCCACACGGTGATCACGATCACCAATCGAGCGAGCACGGCGGTGTCGGGGTACACCCTGGCGTGGAATTTCCTGGCGGGCGAACGCATCAGCAGCGGGTGGAACGCGCTCTACGTCCAGAACGGCGGCAGCGTGACGGCCAGCAATCCGGCGGGATCCTGGAACGGCACGATAGGCGCAAACGGCGGCAGCGTCTCGTTCGGCTTCATCGGCACC
>DASTDQ010000511.1:0-8969 GCA_035710305.1 Vicinamibacterales bacterium
TCGTACGACTTGTAGACCCGGTGGCCGAATCCCATCAGCCGCCCCTCGCCGGCCTTGACCCGCTTGATGAATCCCGGGATGTTCTGCACGGTGCCGATCTCGTTGAGCATGCGCAGCACGGCCTCGTTGGCGCCGCCGTGCAGCGGGCCGTACAGCGCGGCCGCGGCCCCCGCCATCGCCGAGTACGGATCCACGTGCGAGCTGCCGATCCCGCGCATGGCGCTCGTGCTGCAGTTCTGCTCGTGGTCGGCGTGGAGGATGAACAGCACCTCGAGCGCCCGCTCGAGCACCGGGTTGACCTGGTATTTCAGTTCGGTCATCCGGAACAGCATGTTGAGGAAGTTGCCCGTGAAGCTGAGATCGTTGTCCGGGTAGTTGTAGGGGCGCCCGATGCTGTGCCGGTACGCGTAGGCGGCGATGGTCGGAACCTTTGCGATGAGGCGGTGGATCTGCTTCTTGCGCGACTCCTCGTCGAAGATCCGCTTTGCGTCGGCGTAGAAGGTCGAAAACGCGCCGACCGTGCTCAGGAACACGCTCATCGGGTGGGCGTCGTACTGGAACCCCTCCATCAGCTTCTTGATGTTCTCGTGCAGCATCGTGTGAAGCGTGATTGCGTGGATCCACGTCTTCAGCTGCGAGTCGGTCGGCAGTTGACCGAAGATGATGAGGTACGCCGTCTCCAGATAGGTGGAGCGCTCAGCCAGCTGCTCGATCGGATAGCCGCGGTACTCGAGGATGCCCTTGTCGCCGTCGATGTAGGTGATGCGGCTCCGGCAGGAGGCCGTGTTCATGAACGCCGGGTCGTAGGTGCCGAGGCCCTGGTCATCCTTTCCGGCTTTGATCTGACGCAGGTCCATCGCGCGGATCGCGCCGTCGGCAATGGGGATCTCGTATTGTTTTCCAGTTCGGTTGTCGGTGACGGTGAGCGTGTCGGCCATAAGAAGGAACAGGTATCAGTCGCGGTCGGCCTCGGCATCGAGCGCCGTATCGGGGGCCGGCTCACCGGCCATCTTGTAGCGCTCCTCCGCCCATCGAGCCAGGTCCTCGTTCCGGCATCGCTCGCTGCAGAACGGACGCCAGGGTTCATCTACTGGACGAGCGCGGCACAGGACGCACAATGGTGCCTCGCCCATCCGGGCAATGATAACTCCCATCTCCCAATTCCCAACGCTCAAACAATTCTGTGCGTCCGTACAGCCCCGGTTGGGAGTTGGGAATCGGGAATGGGGAGTGATTCGATCAACTGCCCGTCAGGTGGTGCCGCACGTCGAGCGCCGAGACCATGAAGATGACGTCTTCGGCGATGTTGGTCGCGTGGTCGCCGATGCGTTCGAGGTGCCGAGAGACGAGGATGAGATCGAGCGACGGCTCGACCGTCGATCGATCCTGCAGCATAAGGGTGAGCAGTTCGCGGAACACTTGCGTCTTCAGGACGTCCAGTCGATCGTCCTCGTTGAGGACCCGGCGGGCCAGCTCGGTGTCGCGCCTGACGTACGCGTCGAGCGCGTCGCGCAGCATCGCCTGGGCGATGTTGCCCATGCTGGGGATGTCGATGAGCGGCTTCACCGGCGCGTGCGCCAGATAGCGCATGCTGGCTTCGGCGATGTTCACGGCCAGGTCGCCGACGCGCTCGAGGTCGGTATTGATCTTGACCGCGGCCACGATGGCGCGAAGATCGGTGGCCATCGGCTGATGCAGCGCCAGCAGCCGGAAGCAGCGGTTGTCCACCTCGACGTGCAGCTGGTTGATCGGCTCGTCGCCGGCGAGGACCTTGTCCATCAGCGCGGGGTCGCGCGTCACGAGCCCCTGCACGGCGGCGCGGACGCGCTCCTCCGCCAGGCCGCCCATCTCGAGCAGCCGTCCCTGGAGCGCTTCGAGCTCCTCGTGAAAGTGCGGGACCTGCCGGTCCTGTCGGTCCATCAGCCGAATCTCCCGGTCACGTAGTCTTCTGTCAGCTTTTCGGTCGGCGCCGTGAAGATCTTCTCGGTCCGGTCGTACTCGACCAGCCGGCCGAGCCAGAAGAACGCTGTCCGGTCCGACACGCGCGCCGCCTGCTGCATGTTGTGCGTCACGATCACGATTGTGTAGTTCTTTTTCAGATCGTAGATGAGTTCCTCGATCCGTTGGGTGGCAATCGGGTCGAGCGCCGACGCGGGCTCGTCCATCAGGAGGATGTCGGGACGCACGGCGAGGGCACGCGCGATGCAGAGCCGCTGCTGCTGGCCTCCCGACATGGCGAGCGCCGATTCCTGGAGCCGGTCCTTCACTTCGTCCCAGAGGGCGGCCTGCGTGAGGCTGTCCTCGACGCGCCCGGCCAGCTCCGACCGGCTGCCGGCCATCCCGTTGATGCGCAGGCCGTAGGCGACGTTCTCGAAGATCGACTTCGGAAACGGATTCGACTTCTGGAACACCATGCCGACTTTCCGGCGCAGATCCACGACGTTCATGCCGGACCGGTAGATGTCCACCCTGTCGATGAGGATGCGGCCCTCGACGCGCGTGCCGGGGATGATGTCGTTCAGCCTGTTCAGCGTGCGCAGGAACGTGCTCTTGCCGCAGCCCGACGGCCCGATGAATGCCGTGACCACGTTCGGCTGGATCTGGAGTGAGATGTCCTGGAGCGCCCGCGCCTCGCCGTAGTAGAAGTTCAGCGAGTCCACCTCGATCTTGCACGCCCTGTCGGCGCCCCCGGCGGTCTCGCGCCGCGACGACGCCACCTCGCCCAGGCTCGGCAGGGACCGCGGCACGGCGCTCACGAGATCCCCCCCTTCTGGTACCGGTCCCGGAGCCAGATTGCCGCGGCGTTCAAGGAGAGCAGAAGCGTGACAAGGACCAGAATCGCTGCCGCCGCGTTGGCATGGAACTCGACCTGCGGGCGGGACACCCAGTTGAAGATCTGAATCGGCAGGACCGTGAACGGAGACCAGATCGAGTCGGGCGCGAAGGTCACGAACGCGAAGGCGCCGATCGTGATGAGCGGTGCCGTCTCCCCGATTGCGCGAGAGAGGGCCAGGATGAGGCCGGTAAGGATGCCCGGCGCGGCGACGGGGAGCACCTGGTGCCATATCGTCTGCCACTTGGTCGCTCCGAGCGCGTACGAGCCCTCGCGAAGCGACTTGGGTACGGCTCTCAACGCCTCTCGCGTTGACAGGATGACAACCGGCAAGGCCAGCAGCGCGAGCGTCGCGCCACCAGCCAGGACGCTTCGCCCCATCCCCATCGTTCGAACGAACAGCCCCAGGCCCAGCAGCCCGTAGATGATCGACGGGACGGCCGCGAGGTTGGTGATGTTCAACTCGATGATGCGGGCAGTCAGGCTGCGGCCGCCGTATTCCTCGAGGTAGATCGCGGCGGCCACGCCGACCGGCACCGCGAGCACGGCCGTGACGAGGACAACGAAGATACTGCCGGTGAGCGCATGCCAGATGCCGGCCTGCGAGGCGCGCCTCGACGAGAAGCTCGTGAGGAAGCTCCACGACAGCGTGCCCCCTCCGTCGGCGACGATGTCCCAGATGAGCGTGGCGAGAGCGCCAAGCGTGACCACGAGGACCAGGAGCGCCAGCGCCTGGAAGGCGGTGTCCGCGCCGCGGCGGCGCGCCATGCCGCTGGCAACAGCGGCGCTCACGCGTACTCCTCCCGGTACCGCTCGCGCAGCCATGCGCTGACGAGGTTCAGTCCGAACGTGCCGATGAAGAGCAGCATTCCCACGGCGAAGATCGTGCGGTACTCGAGCGTGCCCTGCGGCGTATCGCCCTGGCTCACCTGCACGATGTAGGCGGTCATCGTCTCGATCGGGACCGTCGGGTCGAGCGTCAACCGTGGCTGCTGCCCGGCGGCGATCGCCACGATCATCGTCTCCCCGATCGCGCGCGACACGGCGAGGATGAACGCGGCGGTAATGCCCGAAAAGGCGGCCGGCACGACCACGCGCAGGCTCGTCTGCATCTTCGTCGCGCCGAGCGCGTACGATCCCTCCCGCAGCCCGCGCGGCACGCCCCGCATGGCGTCCTCCGACAGAGAGGACACGAGCGGAAGAATCATGAGACCCATGACGATGCCCGGGCTGAGGGCATTGGCGCCGCTCATCCCGGGGATGACGCGCTGCAAGAGCGGCGTGACGAAGAGCAGCGCGAAGTAGCCGTAGACGACCGTCGGCACGCCCGCCAGAATCTCGAGAATCGGCTTGACGGTCCGCCTGAGGCGCTCGTCGGCGTACTCACTGAGGTAGATCGCGCTCAGCAGGCCCATCGGGAGAGCCACGAGCATGGCGATGACCGACACGAGCAGCGTGCCCGTGACGAGCGGGAGCACCCCGAAGCGGGGCATCGCAAACAGGGGAGTCCATTCGGTGCCGAACACGAAGTCGGCGACCGGCACTTCCTCGAGAAAAGCGGCAGTCTCGATGGTGAGGACGACGATGATGCCGATCGTGGTGGCGATGGACAGGAGCGCGCACCCGAAGAGGCCCCATTCGATGAGGAACTCAGCTTTCCTCATTGCTCCCGGGTCAGCAGTTGCTCGAGGGTCACTCCTACCTGCGACCCGCCTGCACCGAAAGCCGTGCCAACTCGTCGATCGGAGAAGTGCTTTCGCGCGAGGTCGTAGATCTGCGGCGTCAGCTCCACGTAGCCGACTTCCCGCATCAGGGGCGCCGAGTCGAGGTACGCCTGGACGAAGCGCTGGACCTCCGGGCGATCCGCCGCCTTGCGCGCGACGTAGATGAACAAGGGGCGGGAGAGGGGCTGATACGTGCCGTCGCGAACCGTGGCGGCCGTCGGCGTGATCGGGCCCTTTCCGTTGTCCGGCTTGCCGTCGTCAACCGGCACGAGCTTCAGCTTCGACTGGTTCTGTTCGACATACGCCAGCGGCAGGAATCCGAGGGCGAGCTCGTCGGTACTGATGTTCTGGACGAGCACGTTGTCGTCTTCGCTGGAGGTGAAGTCGCCCCGGCTGGTTCCCTCTTTTCCAACCGTGGCTTCGGTGAAGTAGTCGTACGTGCCCGAATCGACGCCAGCGCCGAACAGCCGGATCTCGCGGTCCGGCCAGGAACCACGCACCTGGTTCCACCGGAGGATCTTGCCCTGCGCCTCGGGCGCCCAGAGCGTCTTCAGCTCGGACACGGCAACCTGATCCGCCCACGTGTTCTTCGGGTTGACGACGATGGCGAGGCCGTCGTAGGCGACGGGCAGCTCGATGTACTCGATGCCCGCCTTCGAACAGGTCTCTATCTCGGTCGGACGGATCGGCCGTGACGCGTTGCTGATGTCGGTCTCGCCGCGGCAGAACTTCTGGAAGCCGCCGCCCGTGCCCGAGATGCCGACCGTCACGCGCACGGCGGTATCGGTCTTTTGAAACTCTTCGGCGACCGCCTCGGTGATCGGAAACACCGTGCTCGAGCCGTCGATCTGAATCATGGCCGGAGCGCCCGACTCACCGGCGTTCGACCCGCCGCTGCAGGCGGCAAGGGAGACGACCGCGAGAACGAGCCCGGAGACACGGATAACCATCAGCATGAGCTGAAGTTATCGAACGCGAATTTCACACTGGTTTCTGGGGTGTTAAATCCGTGTAACGCGGCGGGTAGCCGGTGGCCGGTAGCTAGGTTCGGCGTTCGGGAGCGCGGCTGCTCGCAGGCGCGGGCTGCCGGGGGCTGACGACCACTTTTCGGGGCCGGGAGTGGCCATTGCCGCGCGAGTGACCGGCCGTCTTCTTGACCTTCTCGGCGGAGGCGCGTTCGGGAACCGCAACGGAGGGGACGGCGGCCGCTTCGAGATGCACGGGCTTGCCGACGAGTTTCTCGAACGGTTTCAGGTGGCGGTTGGTGGCCCAGATTTCCAGCTCGGCATCCGCCGAGGTGTGCACCTGTATCAGCACGTCCTTGCCGCGATCGCGCAGGTCCAGGCCCGAGATGGCCTGCGTGTGGCTCCGGTCGAGGCACTCGGCAACCCGGAGAATGGACGACAGCATCCGCACGATGCGGCGCAGGGGAGCCGGCAGCCGCGCGTACTCGTCGTGGGACCGCTTCGGCGTGCCGCGGCGGTGGTACCGGGCGACCAGCGCCATCACCTCGATCTCGTCCGGCTGAAAGCCCCGCAGGCCGCCGTTGCGAATCAGGTAGTAGGAGTGGCGATGGTGGCGTGAAAAGCTGATGAGGCTGCCGATGTCGTGAAGCAGCGACGCAAACTCCAGCCACTCGCGCTCGCGATCGGTGAGCCCGTGGACGGCTCGTGTCTGATCGAAGATCGCCAGCGCCAGCCGCGCGACCTGCTGCGAGTGCTCGGCGTAGTAGCTGCAGCGCTCCGCCAGCTCAATCGTGCTGCGGCGGCGCACGTCGGGGATGCGTTCGGCTCGCGCGATCTGTTTGCTGTTGCGGCGGATGTAGTCGAGCACCAGCCCTTCGCGCAGGGCCAGATCGCACAGCGTGAGGCTTTCGGCGTCGAGCCGCCGGAGGATCAAATCGAGCAGCAACGCGCCGGCGACGGCCAGGTCCGCGCGGCGAGGGTCGAGACCGGCAAGCGCCAGCCGCTGTTCTGGTGAAAGCCCGACGATCTCCTTGCGAAGCCGGCGGATCTGGTTTGCCGACACGCGCAGGTTCCGCAGTTCGCTCGGCGGTGTCCCCGTCGTGAGGGCCACGGCCACGGCTCCCAGGCTCATGATCGTGCCGGAAGTCCCGATGACGCGATCGAAGCCTGCGGCGGTGATTTGCTCGCAGTGCCGGTCGATCTCGTTCAGCACGTGCCTGGCCAGTTTCTGTTCGTCGCGCCCCGAGAGGGGATCGCTGTGGATGAACCGCTCGGTCAGGCGGATGACGCCGATCTTGAAGCTGCGGGCCGCCTGAATCTGGGTGGCGGTGCCGTGTGTGATCTCGACGCTGCCGCCCCCGATGTCGATCACGACGGCCCGCGCGCTGCCGACGTCCACGCCGTACACCGCGGCCTGATGGATCAGCCGCGCCTCTTCGGCCCCTGTGATCACGCGCGGCCTGATGCCGGTCTCGGCCTCGATGCGCGCGAGGAACTCGCCGCCGTTCCGCGCCTCTCGCGTCGCGCTCGTCGCGGCTGCGAGGATGACGTCCACGCCGTGCGATTCGGCGAGGCGCTTGAACTTCGAGAGCGCCTGCAGCGACGAGCTCATCGCCTCGCTCGTCAGCGCCTTGCCGTCGAGCCCGCCCGCGCCGAGCCGCACCATCACCTTTTCCCGATCGACGACTTCGAACGACAGATCGGGGCGCACACGGACGACGATCATGTGAACCGAATTTGTGCCGACGTCGATCGCGGCGATCTGCATCGCTTCGATTCTCTGTGGGGTCCGGACTATAGTAACCAGTCAAGGGCTCTGCCCTTGATATCCCGGCAGAGCCCTCGACTGGTTGCCAGTATCTCTTGCCGCGCTCCGCGCGGCAAGGACCGCTATGCGTGTCACAACGAGTACAAAATTCACGCAACGAGCCGCATAGCGGTCCAAGACGAGCGACGTTCATGACCGAGGCGGGACCTTCGGAGCTGTTGATCCGCCAGCGCCTCGTGGCGCTCGATCGAAGTTTGCCGTCCGCGCGGAGGGGCAACGTCAGCGCCATTCACAAAGCGCGCGTCGCGACACGGCGGCTGCGAGAGGCGCTGCCGCTCGTCGCGCGCGGTTCCACCGGCCGCAAGCTCCGCAAGACGGTCCGGCGCCTGACGCGCGCGCTGGGATCGGTGCGTGAGCTCGACGTCGCGCGCATGACGCTCGACGAGATCGAGGCGGAAGGCGACGTCCCCCGCAGTGGCATCATGCGCCTCCGGCAGGTCGTCCGCGAGGAGCGAGGGCGGCTGTGCATCGACATGGCGCGCCGTATCGAGCGTGCCGACCTCGACAAGCTCCAGCGGCGGGCCGTCGCCGCCGCCCGCCGTCACCACAAGCGCGGACGCGCCAGTGCCCGCCGGTCGAGATGGCTTTCGGCCGCGCGAAGCCGCACCGAGCGCCGCGCCCTGACGCTGGTCGCGGCCATCGACAACGCGGGAGGCATCTACCTGCCCGACCGGCTGCATCAGGTGCGGATCGCCGTGAAAAAACTGCGCTACGCCATGGAAATCGCCCGCGAGTTGAGCCGGTCGAGGGCCACCGCGCCGATTCGGACCCTTGAGGGCGCCCAGGACTTGCTCGGCCGCATGCACGACCTCGAGGTGCTCATTATGCGCATCAGGGCCCTGCAGGGGTCCGACCAGGCGCCGAACCTGAAACTGTCGGCCGACCTCGATCGGCTCGTCCGGCGCCTCGAAACAGAGTGCCGTCAGTTACACGTTCGATACCTGGAGTTGAAGAAGAAGTTACGTGACGTCTGCGATCATGTGACGGCCGCCGAGGGGCGCCGGAACTCGCGGCCAGCCAGCGACTAACCCCGGAACTCGCTTGTGTCGGTAATGTTGCCAACGCTCGTGGCTAGCAGAACAGGCCGTTTGGTCAGCGTGGCCTCGGCCGGAGCCCGCCAACACAAGCGAGCTGCGGTGTAGACGTCGACTCACTTGAATTGAGCAGGAGATCGTGTGTTCACCCTTCCCGGTTCTGTTCTTCTCGGTTCGTGTTCACGTTCGGTTCGCAGTTCGTTGTGTCGGGTGTTCAGCGTTCCTTCCGGGGTTCTTTGCAACGCCAGTCGCATCATCCCCCGAACCTGAACACGAACAGAGAAGCGGGAACCGACGAAGCGTGAACGACAGATCTCTCATGCTCGATTCAAGTAACCTTTGGGATTAGGACCGACAGCTCCCATGCCCCCCTGCGAGCTCTACCTCGTGCGACACGCGATCGCTGCTGAGCGTGGTGAGGCCTGGCCCGACGACGACACACGGCCGTTGACCGAGCGCGGCATTGCGCGCTTCAAGGAGGGCGTTGCAGGTCTGGGCAGGCTCGACGCCGTCATCGACGAGATCCTCACGAGTCCTCTCGTGCGCGCGAGACAAACGGCCGACCTGCTGTCTGCCGGTCTGGAC
>DASTDQ010000512.1:0-3189 GCA_035710305.1 Vicinamibacterales bacterium
GTTCCTCTACGTCGTGGACTCCGGGCCAATGCGCGTCGTGATCTTCGATCGCGAGACACTGACTCAGATCGGCGCCATCGGCATGCGCGGCCCGCAGCCGGGCGAGTTCGACATCGTCCATCACATGGCGGCCGATTCGAAAGGAAATCTCTACACGGCGGAGATCGTCACGAACCGCCGCGCACAGCGGTTCGTGCTCCAACGCTGAACGATTTGGTCCTTGGTGCTTGGGCCTTGGTCCCTGGTCCGTTCTTGGTCCTTGGTCCGTTCTTGGTCCTTGGTCCGTCCTGGGTCCTTGGTCCGTCCTGGATCCTTGGTCCGTCCTGGGTCCTTGGTCCGTCCTGGGTCCTCAGTGCGTTCTGTGTGCTCGGCCCCAAGTTCGCGAGACCGGGGACCGAGGACCAAGAACGGACCAGGAACCCAAAGGACGGACCAAGCACGAAGACCCAAGGACCAAGGACAAGGATCAGGGAAGCCGCAGCAGCCGCCTGGCGTTACCGGCGTAGATGGCCTCGCGCTGCGCCTGGTCGAGATCGAGGCTGTCGATGACGCGGATCGTCTCGCGCATGTAGAGGCCCGGCGTCGGATCGAACGGCATGTCGCTCGCAAACAGCACGCGGTCCACGCCGAAGAACTCGATCCCGCAGCGCGTCGCCGCCCTGGCGCCGAACATCGCCGTGTCGGCGTGGAACTGGCGGAAGTAGTCGACTGGCCGCTTCTTCATCGACCGCAGCAGCGTCGAGTAATCGACCGTGGACGTGCGCGCCCCGAGCAGATCCCAGCCGTAGCCGACGCGCCCTTCCAGGTACGGCACGAGCCCGCCAAGGTGATGCGTGATGATCGTCAGGTCCGGGTGGCGGTCGAACACGCCGGAGAACACCAGGCGGGCCATCGCGGCGCTCGTCTCATAGGGCCATCCGAGCGCCCACCAGATCTCGAAGGCCGACGTCTCCTCCGACTTGTAGTCCGTCATCGACGCGCCGCGCGCGGGATGCAGCCAGATCGGAAGCCCGCGCCGTGCGGCTTCGTCGAAGAGCGGCTGGAACTCGGGCGCGTCGAGCGGCTTGCCGGCAACGTTCGTGTAGATCATCACGCCCTGTGCGCCGAGCTGGTCGATCGCGCGCCTCATCTCCTCGAGCGAGGCATCCGGGTTGTTGAGCGGCAGGGACGCGCCGAAGCCGATGAATCGATCCGGATGCCGGGCCACGAGATCCGCGAGACCGTCGTTGGCCTCCCGCGCCACGGCCGGAGACTCCGCGGGCCCGCCGAGCATTTCGATCGGAGGCTGACCGAGCGTGATCACCTGGCGCACGTCGCCGAACTCGTCGAGAATCCTGAAGCGATGGTCCAGATCGACGCCCACGGTTGCGTTCGCCATGCGCTTGCCGATCTCCCTGCCCGCGGCTCCGCTGCTGATGTACCGTTCGAACCACTTCTTCGGAAACACGTGATTGAAGATGTCGATCTTCACTTCGACTCTCCGCGCCCGGCCATCGCCACGCCGGCCGCGGCGGACGAGGCAACGAGGGCTGGAATGGTGGCAGCCCAGAAGACCTGGCCGATCGGCGTGCCTTGCGCCAGGAGCAGCCCGCCGACGACGGGTCCGACGATCGATCCTATCCGGCCGATGCCAAGGGCCCAGCCGACGCCCGTCGAGCGGATCCTGGCCGGGTAGAACTCGGCCGTCACCGCGTGGCACGCATTCTGCCCGCCGATGATAGCCAACCCCGCGCACGTAATCGTGATCGCCAGCGCCGGAATCGACGCGGCCGTGCCAATGAGGTACACGCTCCCCGCAGCCCAGAGATAACAGCCCGCGAGGATCCAGAAGGAAAAAATGCGATCGAGCACGGCGCCGAGAATCAACGCACCACCGATGCCGCCAAGCTGGAAGAGCGCCGTCAGCCGGTTGGCCGTCTCCACGGGAATGCCCGCGTCGCTGATGATGGTCGGCAGCCAGCTGTTCAGGAAGTACAGGTTCAGAAGGTTCATGAAGTAGACGACCCAGATCAGCACCGTCCCGGCAGCCCGGCGCTCCGTGAAGAGCTGCCGGACGACGAAGGCGCCCCCCGAGTGGTCTTCGTCCACGCCCGCCGACAGCGCGGGCGGAAGCGCAACACCCGGGGCGATCCGCTGCAGGTAACGCCTGGCTCGCTCGTCCTCTCCCCCCTTCACGACGAGGAAGCGGATGGAATCGGGCAGCCAGAGAAACGCGGCGCCGGCAATCAGGATGGGCGCGACACCGCCCACGACGAACACCGCTTCCCATCCGAATCGGGGAATGATCTCGGCGGCGACGAACCCTCCCACAGCAGCGCCCAGCGAGAAGCCGCAGATCATCCAGGTCACGGCCGTGCCTCGCCGCCGGCGCGGCATGTACTCGGACGTCAGCGCGATGGCGTTCGGCATGGCGCCGCCCATGCCGAGGCCGGTGAGCGCCCGGAACGCGGCCAGCCCTTCCACCGACTGTGCTGTTGCCGTCAGGAGCGAGCCTGCGCCGAAGACCAGCGCGCACGCCACCAGCACGGGCCGGCGTCCGATGCGGTCGGCGACCGGTCCGCTCACCAGGGCTCCGACCATCATGCCGACAAGGCCGGCGGAGATCACCGTGCCGAGCACGCTTCGCGCAATCTGCAGATCGGCGCTGAGCGCCGGCGCCACGAAGCCCATGGCCTGCGCGTCGAACCCGTCCACGAACACGATGAGGCCGCACAGCAGTGCCACGAGCAGCTGGTAGCGGCCAACGGGGCGCTCGTCGATGAAGCGACGGATGTCGAGGGCGGGGACTGGCGCCGTCACGCGTCGTCTAGTCTAGTGGACCGTCTCAACTGGAAGAGTACCGCGAACAACGAGCTTCGACCGCAATTTCTCGGCGGCGACAACGGAACGGCCGGTAGTAGTCCGCGAAGGACACACCACTAGTGGACCGTCTCCGCAGAGGGAGTACCAGTCACACAACGCGTTGGCGCTCCCCCGACGAGTGCGGCCGGTTGCCGGACAGCTTGCCCCCGATGTTCATACCATGGTAATACTACGGTATGAAAGTCGCGCTGTCTATTCCAGACGACTTGTTCGAATCCGCCGAGACCCTCGGACGACGCTTGGGCGTCTCTCGCAGCCGACTCTACGCCACGGCGCTGGCCGACTACGTCGCCAGACATCAGAGCCGCAAGGTCACCGCCCGCCTCG
>DASTDQ010000513.1:0-3151 GCA_035710305.1 Vicinamibacterales bacterium
AGCGGCGGCGCAGAATGCCAGCCCCGCCGATCTCGCCCTCGTGAACGGCAAGTTCGTGGACGGCCGCGGCCAGGTCGCGACGGGGCTGACGATCAGGAACGGCCGCATCGCCGGCATCGGCGAGGCTCGGGCGCTCGGCTCCGCCGCGCGCACCATCGACCTCGGCGGACGAACCGTCGTCCCGGGCCTCTTCGACGCGCACGTGCACTACCTGCGTGCGGGCGTCAACCCGGGCTACGAAGCGCGGCGCATCGAGCGCGCCTTCTCGATCGCGGAGCTGCAGCAGGCGATCGACCAGCGCGCCCAGTCTGTCCCTCAGGGCCAGTTCATCACGTGCATCGGCGGCTGGAACCACACTCAGCTCGCCGAAGGGCGCCGGCCGACGGTGGCCGAGCTCGACGCGGCGGCGCCCAGGCACCCGGTCTACATTTCGGGCACCGGCGGAGGAACGGGCGCGATCACCAACACCTTCGGCCGTGCATTCTTCGCGAGCCGGGGCGTCATGGTGGACGAGGCGACCGGCGTAGTCGCGACAGCGCAGGCAGCCCTCGCCGCACTCCAGGCGGCGCAGACCGTCGATGACAAACGGCGCGGGATGGCCGATCTGAACAGGCACGCGAACAGCCTGGGGCTGACCGGCGTGATCAACTCTGGCAACCTTGCCGATCAGGATCACGCGCTGCGTCTGATGCAGGAGAACACGCTCACCATCCGCATGCGCATGCTCCTGTCGGCGGACTCGCCTGCCGAGGCCGAGGCGGCCGTCGCCAGCAGCTTCAGCCCCGCGGCCCGCGCGGCCGGCAACGACTTGTTCAGGACCGTCGGGTTCGGCGAGCGGGTCGGGACCGCGGACACGATGTCTGCGTCGTTCGAGCCGACGGCGCGCGCCATCGCCAGGGGCGGCGTGCTGCTTCACCAGCACTCCATCAGCATCAAGGAGAACGACTTCCATCTCGACGCGTTTCGCTCGATTGCGCGCGACCATCCGCTCGGCGCGCTGCGCTGGGCGCTGATCCACCTGCAGAGCATCGACGAGGCGCGGCTGAAGGCGCTGCAGGACCTGGGTGCTGGCGCCAGCGCCCAGACATGGACCTATTTCGGAAATGGCGGCGGACCGCCGTTCCGCCGCATCGTCGCTTCAGGGATCCCTGCCGGCGTCGGCACCGACTCGACCAACGTCTCTGCGCTCGACCCGTGGCTGTCGCTGTACTACATGACCACCGGGCGAAATGTCGCCGGGATGCTGACCAACGACGGCCAGCAGATCTCGCGCGTGGAGGCGCTGCGCCTCTACACGGAGGGCGCCGCCTGGTTCTCCTTCGACGAGCAGCAGGTGGGATCGTTCGTGGAGGGGAAGTACGCGGACCTGGCGGTCCTCAGCCAGGACTACCTGACGGTTCCTGATCAGGCCATTCGCAAGATCGAGTCGGTGATGACGCTCGTGGGCGGCAAGGTCGTGCACGCGTCGGCGCCGTTCGGGGGGTGATGGTGATCGTTCGCAGTTCAGGGTTCACGGTGGGCGGCATGCGCTACATCCTCGCGCCGTTCGTACTGATCGTGCCAGTCACTATGGCGGCGCAGGCCCCAACATTCGAGGTTGTGTCCGTGAAAGAAAGCCCGCCACCGAGTGCCGCTCCGGCGGGCGGCGTATTTTCAGTCTCGCTCTATGTGGGCCCGCGCCCCGGCGGCCGCTGGGAGGCGCGCAACGCCACGCTGCTGATGCTGCTCCGCAGCGCGTTCGATGGGTTCTCGATGCCAGGGCAGATCGCCGGCTCTCCGCCGTGGGCCGAGAGCGTGCGCTTCGACGTCAACGCGATCGCCGAGGGCGATCCTCCGCGCGCGCAGATGAACGAGATGGTCCGGCAGATGCTGGCCGAGCGGTTCAGACTGAAGGTGCGGATCGAGCCACGCGAGGTGGACTCGTACGCGCTGGTCCCGGCACGCAGTGATGGAAAGCTCGGCCCCGGAATCCGCCCGTCCGCCGTGGACTGCCAGGCGCTGTCGGAAGCGCGGAAGCGCGGCGAGGCCCCGGCCGCCCAACCGTTTCAGCCCGGTCAGCGGCCGCAATGCGGGACCATGGGGCAGATGCGGAACACACCGGCGGGCCGCGTGGAGAAGTTCATGGCCGGCGCGATGAGCATCTCGACGGTCGTTGGCACCGTGCAGAGCACGGTTGGCAGGCCGGTTCTCGACAAGACCGGACTGACCGGAACCTACGACGTGGATCTCGAGTTCATGCGCGAGGATCAACTCAAAGCCGCTCTCGATGTCGGGGCGGATGCGCCCTCCGCGCCGTCCATCTTCACCGCGGTCCAGGAGCAGCTCGGGCTGAAGCTCGAGCGCGGGCGGCACACGATGGACGTGCTCGTCATCGAGCACGTCGACAGGCCGACGCCGAACTGAAGGGGGGCGACCCACGGTTTCCTGCTAGCATTCGGGGCGCATGATCGGCAGCCGGCTCGCGCACTACGAACTCACCGGCCATCTCGGCTCGGGCGGCATGGGCGACGTCTACCAGGCCCGCGACCTCAAGCTCGGTCGAAGCGTCGCCGTGAAAGTGCTGCCCGAGGCGTTTGCTGCCGACCCCGATCGCATCGCGCGGTTCGAGCGCGAAGCCAAGGTGCTCGCCTCGCTCAATCATCCGAACATCGCGTCGATCTACGGGCTGGAAGAAGCCGGCGGACGCCACCTGCTCGTGATGGAGCTCGTCGAGGGCGACACGCTGGCGGCACAGATCGCGCGGGGACCCCTCGCGGTCGAGCGCGCGCTCGATCTCGCGCAACAAATCGCCGACGCGCTCGAGGCGGCACACGAGAAGGGCGTCGTCCATCGCGATCTCAAGCCGGCAAACGTCAAGGTCACGCCGGACGGGAAGGTCAAGGTCCTCGACTTCGGCCTGGCGAAGGCGATGGAGATGTCGCCGGCCGCCGCCACCATCTCGAATTCGCCGACGCTGACCGCCCTCGCCACGAGCGCCGGCGTGATCCTCGGCACCGCGGCCTACATGGCGCCCGAGCAGGCGCGGGGCGGCGCCGTCGACAAACGCGCCGACATCTGGGCCTTCGGCGTCGTGCTCTACGAGCTGCTGACGGGACGGCGCCCGTTCGCGGGCGAGACGGCATCGGAGATCCTCGCGGCGGTGATCAAGGAT
>DASTDQ010000514.1:0-12104 GCA_035710305.1 Vicinamibacterales bacterium
GGCTCACCGCGCTGCCGTCAATCGCCGCAGCTCGTCGAACCAGTTGAGGACGACGACGATGGAGGAGACGGCACTCTCGTCGCTCAGCCGGATCATCAGGAAACGGCCGCCCTTCGGATCGACCGCGTAGCTGAGACCGGAGTCCGATCGGAAGTCGTGCACGCCGTCGAACACCTCGGCCGGCGCCTGGGGATTCAGGGCGCCCTGTCCCCCGACCGAGACCGACATCAGCTTCGTGCTGTTCCTGTAGTACAGCTGGCGACCGTCGCCAGACCAGTGCGGCTCCTCGCCGCCCATCGTGGACAGCTGCCATCGGCCGCCGCCGCTCGACATGTCGCGTACGTACACCTCGAACCGCCCGGTCTCGTCGGACACGTACGCGAGCCAGCGTCCGTCCGGTGAGAGCGTGGCTTCGAGGTCGTCGAACTTCGTGGACACCAGCGGTTCCGGCTTGGCATTCGCCTTCAACGCCACTCTCATGACGTCGCCCACGTAGTTCAACGGCGTATAGTCGATGAGGGCCCACTGTTCAGTGGGGTCGACGTCCTGGACGTAGACGCGTGCTCCGAGGACGACGACCGGCTCCTCGTCGCGGCTGCCGTCCGCGGGCTTCCGCATGATGGTCGTTTTCTGCTCCGTGGGCTCGATGTACGCGTAGTAGATCGTCTTGCCGTCGCGCGACCACACCGGCGTCGACGCCCTGCTGCTGAAGGTCAGGCGGGTGAACGTATTTCGCGTCAGATCGCTGACCCAGATGTCGCTGCTCCCCGCCGACGCCGTCTGCCAGGCTACGGCCACGCGCGTACCGTCGGGGGCGAGGCGCGGATCGAAGTAGAGACCCCGTGGCAACGGGATCGCCTGAGCCATGCCCGTGCGATCGACCCACATCAGCCGGTTCGAACCGCCCTGCGCGCTGCCGGGCGTGTAGGCCATCGTGCCGTCCGCGGCGACCGAGAAATGCACGGCGCCCGTAGTCGAGTCGCCGTTGACGCCCTGCAGCACCTGCACCGGCGTGCCGCTCGTTGTCAGACGATCGACATCGAACGGAACTGCGTGCACGGACGCCCCGCGCACGAACAGGAGGTGGCCGGTCGCCGCGTACCGCGCCGAACTGGCGCCCTGCAGCACGACCGTTCGCGCACCGGTCGCCACGTCAACCGCCTCGATCGTCGAGCCATCGTAGCTGTCCGGGCTCGCGAGGCTGCCGACCGTGAAGAGCACCGCCTTGCCACCCGGCAGCGCCTCGGGCCATCGATGCGTGCGTTCGCCCTTCTTCTGGTCGAGCGTCGTCAGGGGCCGCGGCGTTCCGCCCGTGGAGGCGATGGAGAAGAGTCCGCTGACGCCGAGCGGCGAGTAGACCAGCGTATCGTTGGTCAGCCACGTCACGCCTCGGCGCGGGGCGTCGGTCTCGCCGCCGAGGCTGATCACCTCCGATACCGCGCCGTCGAACGACGCGCGTTTCAGGACTGCGCCCGCGAAGAATGCGACCTGGCGTCCGTCCGGAGAGATGACGGGATGGGTTGCGCCCTCGGTTCCAGGCAACGCGCGAGGCATCAGGTCGTCAGGCGTACGGACGTACAAGCGCGACGTTCCCTCGACCCTCCCGGCGAACACCAGCGTCGAGCCGTCCGGCGACACCGACAGGTTGGGCCGCGAATCGAGCGCTAACGCCGTCCCATCCGGAGGACGCACCTCGTAGCGGATCACTCCCCTGCGTGGCGCGGCGGTGGTCCCGCGCCACAGGGCGAATCCCGTCGCGGCAAGGGCGATCGCCAGGACGACTGCCACCCAACGAGCAGCGCCGGCGCGCTGAGGACGCGCAGGCCCGGCATCGGCCGCGGGTACGTCGCCGGATCCCGGCGCGGCAAGAGCCAGCCGCGCTTCGCCGATGTCACGCATGCGCAGCTTTGGTTCCCTGATCAGGCAGCGTCCGATCAGCTGCCTGACGGGCGCGGGCAACGTGGCCGGAAGGGTCGAGAGATCCGGCTCGCGCATGATGATCGCCGCGAGCACCTCGGACGTCGTTTCGCCTTCGAACAGCGCCCGCCCCGTCAGCATTTCGTAGAGCACGACGCCGAACGCCCAGATGTCGGCGCGTTTGTCGACGCTCTTGCCCTTTGCCTGCTCGGGGGCCATGTACGCGGCGGTGCCGAGGATCATGCCGACGCCGGTCACGGCGGGGCTGGCCAGCGTCGGCGACATGGACGACGGAGTCGTGGCGCCGGCCCCATCGAATGCCTTGGCGAGGCCGAAATCGAGCACCTTGACGGTGCCGTCGTCGCGGACCTTGATGTTCGACGGCTTGAGATCGCGGTGCACGATCCCCTGGTCGTGTGCGGACTCGAGCGCGTCGGCGATCTGGCGGGCGATCGCCAGTGCCTCGTCGAACTGAATCGGACCTTGCGCAATGCGCTGGGAGAGATCCGGGCCCTCGACCAGTTCCATCACCAGAGCCCGCAGCGGCGGGTGCTCCTCGAGCCCGTGGATCTGGGCGATGTTGGCGTGGTTGAGAGCGGCCAGCGTCTGCGCTTCGCGCGTGAACCGCGCGAGGCGATCCGGGTCGGCCGCGAACGCCTCGGGCAGGATCTTCAGCGCAACGTCGCGATTGAGCTTCGCGTCCCGCGCGCGATAGACCTCACCCATGCCGCCGACGCCGATCGCGGCGATGACTTCATACGGCCCGAGTCTCGTTCCGGGAGGAATCGCCACGCCCGTCGCGGATTATACCCGCGCGTGCTCACGTGACGACCGCGTACTCCGCGGGCGGAGACTTGCCCGATGCGAGCGCGTTCTTGATTTCCCGTGCGTGCTTGCACTGGCCGCGGTACTCGAAGCCGGGACACGAGCAGGTGACGTCGGATCCGTCGATGTCGATGAAGTAGTGGCTGCCGGGTTTCGAAGAGCTGGCTGTCTTGAACCGCTGCCCCTTCGGGCCTGCGAGCACGCGCGCAAGCACTTCCAGCGCAGCCCGCAGGCTGCGTATCGTGGCAGGATCGGTGGCCCTGGTCTCACGCGAACGCGTCGAGACGTGCCGGCTGCGCCACTGCTCGGTCGCAACCCGCACCAGTTCATCCATGATCTCCTCGGTGCCGCCGTCCGGACCCGCGTCGGCCAACCCCGGCGACAGCGCAGCGATCGCGCGCTCCAGCTCTTCGAGTACCGCACCACCGTTGTCGGCGAGAAGCGCTTCGCCCTCGACGACCGATCGCACGAGCGCCGTTTTCGTCTCGAGCACGGCCTGTACGAATTCGTCGATCGTCCGTACAGCGACCACGTAGGCGACGTTGACCGTCCGGGTTTGTCCGAGGCGGTAGGCGCGGTCCTCGGCCTGCCAGTGATTCGCCGGCACCCAGTCGAGGTCGTTGAAAACCACTTGTGTCGCGGCGGTCAGGTTGAAACCCGTTCCGCCGGCGATGATGTTCGCCAGGAATACGCGAACGCTGTCGTCCTGTTGAAAGCGATCGACGAGCGGCTGTCGCTTGTCCGAGGCCACCTTCCCAGTGACGACGACGGCGGCGGAGCCGAACGCTTTCTTCAGCCGCTGCAGCGGCTCGTCGAAGCACGAGAACACGATGACCTTCTCGCCCTGCTCGACTGCGCCTCGAGCCAGATCCAGCGTCGTCTCGTACTTCGCGGCGGCGAGTTTCTGCCTCGCCCTCGTCAGGAGCGCCAGCAGGCGAATGCGGGATCGCTGATCCCCGGCTTCGGATCTGCCGGTGGCGCGCCCCACGAGCAGGTCCATGACCTCGCGTATCTCGCGGCTGGCGATGCCTGCCGCGACAGTCGTCGGGAGCCACGTCCTCAACTTCGGCGGAAGCGAGAGCACTTCCTCCTTGGCGCGCCGCAGCATCGTCCCGTGGAGCTGTACCGTCAGTTCTTCGAGGTTCGAGGCACCGTCGGTCTTCCAGCCGTATTGGGTCTTCTCCGCGGCGCAGTAGCGTTTCGCGAACGAGAGAAAGCTGCGGCCGAGCGGATGCCCGGCGAGCTGCAGTAGCACGAACAGGTCGCGCGGCCGGCTGGTCAGCGGCGTACCGGTCAACAGATAGACGGGTGGCTCTCCAATGGCGGCGGCGCGGCTGGCGATCTCGCGGGCACGCTTGCTGCGCGCACTCGTGTGGTTCTTCAGGTAGTGCGCTTCGTCGAAGATCAGAGCCGCCCAGGGCACCGCGGCGATCGCGTCCACGTGACGGCCGAGAATGTCGTAGTTGGCGATGACCCAGCGCGTCTCGCGAGGGACCTGCTGCCTGCCCGTGCCGTCGATGATGTGGACGCCGCCTTCGGCGCCAGCCAGCGCTATTTCGCGCGCCCAATTGCGCTTCACCGACGCCGGGCACACGACGAGCACCTGCCCGTCTGGCGCGGTGTGCCTCAATGCGACAATCGCCTGGCGGGTCTTGCCGAGGCCCATGTCGTCGGCAAGAATCGCGCGCCTCCGGCCCAGCAGGAACGCCACGCCCTCGACCTGGTGCGGGAAGAGGCCGTTCGCCAGCGTGGCTGCCTCGCGGAAGGCGACCTCGGCATCGCCGGTCGTCGCGAGGATCTGCGCGAACGCCGCCGCGTGCGCGTCCAACTCACGTGACGTGAGATCGCCCATGTTGCCTCAGCAACAGTGTGCTGACACGACGGGCAAAAAGGAAGGCACGACGAAGCGCGCCGGAGGGACGCTGGTTGCGGTAAGCTTCCACCGCCCACTCGGCCGGAACGGCCGGCGGAGGCAGGAGACATGGTCGTGAGGCAAACGCGAGGGATCTACCAACTGTCCGGCGCGCTCGTGGCGGTGCTGGCCATCGTCTGCGCGCATCTCGTTGCGCAACAGAAAAGCGCGGTGCCCGGCTTCACCGATGCCGACTGGCCCCGCTTTGCGGGCGATTACGCCGGGACGAAGTACTCGAAGCTCACGCAGATCAACGCCTCGAACGTGTCCACCCTCGTTCAGGCCTGGACGTTCCAGGGCGTGGGGACGCAGCAGACTCCGATCGTGGTCAACGGCGTGATGTATGCCTCGACGCCATCCGGCGTAGTGGCGCTCGACGGCGCGACCGGCGCGCTGATCTGGCGCTACGGCGCCACGCCGCCCGCGGGCGGTGGCAGGGGCGGTGGGCGCGGTGCCGGCGGCGGACGAGGGGCTCCGCCCGCGGCGCAGCCTGAGTCCACGGATGGCGCCGGACAGGATGGCGCCACGCCGGCCCAGCCCGCCGCGCGGGGCGGCGGACCGGGTGGTCGTGGCGCGGCAACGCCGGGCGGTGGGGGCCGCGGAGGCGCGGTGCCGACGGCCGAAGGCCCGGGGGGTGCGCCGTCGAGCCGCGGCGTCGCCTACTGGCCCGGGGACGGCGCAGTGCAGCCGCGCATCCTGATGATCGTCGGGCGCCGCCTCGTCGCGCTCAACGCCGCGACGGGAGCGCTCGACACCTCGTTCGGCGCCGGAGGCTTCATCGACACCGGCGTCAACTGGGGCGGTGTGCCGCTCGTCTTCAAGAACATTGTCGTCGTCGGCGCCAACAACGGCGAGGTCACGCAGGGTCCAGCGCCGGGAGACACTCGCGCGTTCGACGCGCGCACGGGCGAGAAGCTGTGGAGCTTCGTGTCGGTCGCGCAGCCAGGCGATCCGAATCACAAGACCTGGCAGGACGAGGGGTGGAAGAACCGGCAGGGGGTGAACCACTGGGGCTGGTACTTCACGCTCGACGAGCAGCGCGAGATCCTCTACACCGTGTTCGGCAGCCCCGCCGGCAACTACTGGGGCGGCGACCGGCCGGGCGCAAACCTCTACGCCAACTCGGTGGTGGCCGTGGACGTGAACACCGGGAAGTACCTGTGGCATTTCCAGACGGTCCACCACGATCTCTGGGACTCCGATCAGCCGTCGCCGCCGACGCTCGTGGATGCGACGGTGAGCGGCAAGCGTGTGCCCGCCCTCGGCCTGATTGGCAAGACCGGGTGGATGTTCCTGCTCGATCGGACGACGGGCACGCCGCTCTTCGGCGTCGAGGAACGTCCGGTGCCGAAGGGCGATGTGCCAGATGAGTGGTACTCGCCCACGCAGCCGTTCCCGGTGAAGCCGCCGGCCCTCGGCCGGATCGACTTCAAGAAGGAGGATCTGGTCACTGCGGCCGACACGACGCCGGAGCACGAGAAGGCGTGCCTCGCGCTGTACGAAAAGGCGGGAGGCTTCTACAACGCGGGACCCTTCACGCCGTTCCTGTTCCACGAGGCGGGCGCGCCGCCGAGGAGCACGATCCAGTTTCCGGGCAACGCCGGCACGAACTGGGGCGGGCCGGCGGGCGATCCATCGCTTGGCTACGTCTTCGCCTTCACGCAGGACGCCGCGCTCACCGGCTGGGTGGAAAAGAAGCGCGAGGGGGGCAACTACGGCAGCGGCAACGGCTCGCCACAGCCGTACGACCGCGGCAGCATCAACGGGCCCGGCCCCTACTCCGGGTTCGCGGCGTCCATGGGGCCGGGGCTGCCGAACGGGCCGTGTCAGAAACCACCGTGGGGACGGCTGACGGCCGTCAACGCCGGCACCGGCGAATTCGCCTGGCAGATCACGCTCGGCGTCACGGACGGATTGCCGCCCGAGAAGATGAATACCGGCCGCGGGGGCTCGGCGGGTCCAATCGTCACAGCGGGAGGCCTCGTGTTCATCGGCACGACGTCCGACGCGCGCTTCCGGGCGATCGATTCCAGGACGGGGAAGGAACTGTTCGTCACGCGGCTGAACGCCACCGGCACGGCGACGCCGATGACGTATCAGGGGCGCAACGGCAAGCAGTACGTGGTGCAGGCGGCGGCCGGAACGCTGAACGCGTTCGCGCTGCCCTGATCAGGAAATCGCCGCAGGACCGGCCACCTCCTTCGACAGCTGCCAGACGCTCGCGCAGCACGCGCCATTGCTGGTCGGTGACCTGCTGTCGCGTCCAGCTCGCGCCGGCGGAACTGGGGTTTCGTCAACTCGCCAGTTGCCCGCCAAGGAGCCTATGCTTCCTACGCCCAGGTACCCATGCATCCTTCGTCGATCGAACCCACAGCATCCGACGGCAGATCCTTGTCCCGCTACTTCCTGCTCTTATTCGGTCTCTGCCTGCCCGTTTGGGTAATCGGAGCCATCTTCGACCTTGAGCTGTTCCCTGGGTTCAAACTCTTCCAGGCGGGTCTGGCGATGCCGATGATCGCATCGCTGCTCCTGACCTACCGTGAGCGACGCTGGGCGGGCATCACCGCTCTGCTACGAAGGACCTGCGATGCCGGCAATATCAAGCCCAGAATCTGGTTCCTTCCGATCTTCTTCGTCTATCCCAGCCTTGGCTTCATCAACTATTGGATCCTTCGGGCAACCGGCGCCGACATCCCCGCGCCCACTCTCTCTCTGCTTGGCTTCCTGGGTTACGGCACCGTCTTCTTCATGACGTTTGGGGAGGAGCTCGGTCTTTCGGGGTATGCCATGGACCCAATGCAGAAGCGATACAGCGCGCTCGTAACAGGTCTGCTGCTGGGTCTTGTTTGGGCCGGCTACCACATCCCTGGCTTCGTCATCAGCGGCTACTACTCGGCGGGGTGGATCCTCTGGCATGCCATCTACACAGTGACCACCCGCGTCTTGTTCGTCTGGATCTACAACAACTCTGGCAAGAGCCTCTTTTCGATGGCCCTGTGCCATTGGACCTTTGGCCTGTTCTGGAGCCTATGGCCCCAGGACAACCTTCAAAGGGCGGTCCCGTTCTACAACCCCAAGCTCACGGCAGTGACCGCCGTCTTCTATGTACTGATTGTTGTCTACCTTTGGGGGCCAAGGACGCTGGCGCAGTTCAGGTTCGCGCGTCCGCGTCACGCAACCTGACGCCCCACCCTGTCCCAGGGCGACTGCATCTTCGTTTGCGCACTTGGTCGCATCCTACGATTATGGGATCGGGAGTCATCTTTCGAGGCCCCCCTCATGGCTGTCATGGCCCGCTACCGGCCGGGCACACACCGGCCCACTGCTATACTCCCTGCCCTGAACCTCGGAGGGTCGGCCAGAGGAGGATGCACCGATGCGGAATCACACCAGAGCGGTCGCGCCCGTGGCGGCACTCTTCGTTCTTGTTGCGATGGGCGCCGCAGCGGCCGACGACCCGAACAACGTCACCGGCGAAACGGGACTCATCCTGATCGACAAGCGCGGCAACCACGTCCGGTTCTTCGATCCCAGGACGTTTGCGCCGCAGGGATTCTTCTCGACGGGGCCGCTGGCGCCCCACGATCTGGCGATCTCGCCGGACCACCGCACCGCCTACATCCCCCTCTATGGAGACGGCATCTACCGCAAGAACCCCAACCCTGGCCGCTCGATTCTCGTGGTCGATCTGGCGTCTCAGAAGGTGACCGACACCATCGATGTCTCACCGCATCAGGCCCCGCACGGCATCCAGGTCGACGCCAAAGGCACGCTGTACGTGGTCGCCGACATCAGCAAGACGCTGCTCGTCATCGATCCACAGGCGCGCAAGGTGGAGAGCGCCGTCGACGTCGAAGGGACCGGCCACTGGCTCGCCGTCCTGCCTGACGCCAGCAAGGCCTATGTGGCAAATCAGACCGACGTGGAGTTCATCAGCGTCGTCGATCTGAAGACGCGCAGGATGATCGGCCGGATCCCGTCGAAAGGCGGCACACGCGGCATCGTGGCGTCTCCGGACGGCCGGCGCATCTACGCGATGGAGGGCGGCGAACCGGATGTCCTCGTCATCGACACCGCGACCGACACGGTCGTCGACAACGTTCGCCTGCAGGGGCATTCACAGTCGGGCTACAAGCTTCGGATCAGCCCGGACGGGCGCACCATCGTCACGTGCGGGAGCGGCGGCGGCAGCGCCTCGTTCATCAACATCATCGACACGGCGAACCTGCACGGACCGCAGGCCGTGCTTCAAGCCGGCAGGAACTCCATGGGCTTTGCGTTCGCCCCGGACGGGAAGACGGTGCTCGTGGCCAACGACGGCGACGGCACGGTGACCGTCATCGACGTCGCGGCCAGGCGGGTGGTATCGACGTTCAAGGGCGGCGTGGGCATCGAAAGCCTCAGCTACTTCTAGCAGAATGACGCCGCGCTATACTCCCTGCCCCCAACCTGGAGGGTGTTCATGGCACTCGTGAAGAGCATCGTGACGCTCCTGTTCATCATCGGCTTCCTGGTGTCAGCGGCGGTTCCCCGCGCCAGCGCACAGGGAGCGTGCGACCGGGCCTGCCTCACCGGATTTCTCGACGGCTGGTTCAAAGGACTCGTGAACAACAGCGTCAGCGGCGTCCCCGCAGCGAAAGACGTCAAGATTACGCAGAACGGTCACATCACCACGCTGGCTGGAACGTTCTGGGACAGTGCCGCCAGTGTGCCTTACCGGTGGGACATCGCCAATCCGCGGTTGGGTGACACGGCCGCCGAGGCCGTCATCAGCAACGCCGACGGCACCATGACGATGCTGTCCGTGCGGCTGAAGGTGAAGGGCGGGGCGATCACGGAGATCGAGACCATCAAGGCCAACAGGGGTGAAGCGGATGGGCTGTGGGGACCGGAGACCTTGTTGAAGAAGGGCGTGTCTCCTGCGCTCCAGTTGTCGATTCGCGAAGCCGAGCGCGATTCCTATTACAGGTTGATCGCCGCGGCGGAAGGATACTGGCGCGCGTTCCAGACCAATGGCACGCCGGACTACCACCCTGCCGATCTCATGCCCGATACCGAGCGCTTCGAGAACGGGCTGCAGACCACCGGCCTCGTGCGCAACGGCGCGTATGTGTCCGCCGCCGCCGGGTTCGATGCAGGCCGTTTTCTTGGCCGCAACCTCTGGGACCGCCGCTATCCCGTGGTGGACGAAGAACGCGGCATCGTGTTGTCGATGGTGCGGTTCGGTCTCAAGGACGGCCAGAAGAGCCAGAGTACGTCCACGGCGAACAGCCGCATCGTCGCGGAGTTCTTTTCCGTCAAGCGAGGCTTGATTCAGGAAGTGCACGCGGTGCTGTTCAATGTTCCCGATACCTTGCCGGCACAGTGGCCTGCCGACTATGGACCCGGCCGCGGCGGCGCGGGCTGGTGACCTCGAACTCCGGCTGCCTTACTGCTCGCGGAGCACAACCATAGGATCCACGCGGGCCGCGCGTATGGCCGGAATCGCGCAGGCAATGACCGCCACCGTCGCGAGAAGTCCGAGCACGATCGCAAACGTCGTCGGGTCGCCGGCGTTCACGCCATACAGCAGCGACTGCATGACTCGCGTGAACATCCACGCCCCGAGGACGCCCACGGCCACGCCGACAGCGGTCAGGACAATCCCCCGCGACATCACCATCGTGACAACGCTGTTCCAGGTGGCGCCAAGGGCGATGCGCAATCCGATTTCACGGCTTCGCGCCGACACGGACTGCGCCAACAACCCGTAAAGCCCGATCGACGCGATGAGCATCGCGAGCCCGCCAAACGCGATCAGCAGCGCCGTGTGCTGCTGGCGGTCGGCGACGGTCGACCCGACGACGTCAGACATCGAGCGGATCAAGCGCACCGGCTGATCGGGATCGACGCTCCGAATCACTCGCTGCACGGCGGGCGCCTGCGCGAGCGGGTCGGCGGCGACACGAACAACCAGGTTTGCGGGATTGCCGTCCACCTGTGGCGCAGACACGTACACCGCGGGCTTGTCTTCCTGCTCGTAGCCCCGCTCGAGAACGTTTCGCACGACACCGACAATCGTGAACCACGGTCCCTCCGGCTCGAACCGAATCCGACGTCCGAGCGCGCTCCCATTCGGAAGGAACTGCTGCGCCATCGTCTGGTTCACGACTGTCGCCAGGGGCGCGCCAGCGGCATCACGTTCGTCGATCAGGCGGCCCTCGACGACGACCGCGCCCAGCGTCCGCAAATAGTCCGACGTGCCGACGCGGTACAGCGTGTCGCGGATTTCTCCAGGCACGTCCTGGCGGCCTTCGATCGTGAACCACTGCGTGTTGCCAATGCTCTGGAACGGCAGCGTCGAACCAAACGCCGCGCCCCCGACGCCAGGCTGTGCGCGGATGCCAGCGACCACGCGATCGACGAACGACGCGCGCTTCGCGGCGTCTGCGTACTTCGGTTGTGGCAGCGACACCTGCATCGTGAGCAGGCGATCGGGGTTGAAGCCAAGCTCGATCGCATTGAGGTTGGCCAGCGTCCTCAGCATGAGTCCCGCCGCGACCAGGAGCACTACTGTTGCGGCAACCTGTAGCACGACCAGGCCATCCCGAAACAGGCCGGTCGTTCCGGCCCCAACGGCACCCCGGGCATGCTGCTGGAGCGCCTCTGCGGTGGAGGCACGAGACGACTGGAGGGCGGGCCCGAGGCTGAAGAGCAAGCCGGTCGAGACCGACAACACCCCCGCGAACGCGAGAAGCGGCCAGTCGAAGATCATCGCAGGCAGTTGCAGACCGACGGGCACGAATCGTTCGACCATCGGGCTGGCCAGCAACGGAATCCCCAGTCCGAGAACACCGCCGATGATCGACAGACACAGCGCCTCGGTGACGATCTGCCGGATCAACCGCCCTCGAGTGGCGCCCAGCGCGAGACGCACCGCGTACTCGCCGCGCCTCGCCCACGCACGCGAGAGCAGGAGGCTCGCAAGGTTCGCGCATGCAATCAGAACGATGGACGCGGCGGCGATCGTGAGCACCAGCACCTCGACGCGTGTATCGCCGAGGACCTGCTCGCGCACGGGCACGATGACAGCCCCGACATCTCGATTGGAGTCCGGATACTCCACGGTCAGTTGCGCCGCGATCGACTTCATCTCGCGAGCGGCGGCGTCTACCGCGACGCCCGGCTTGAGGCGCGCGACGACAGTGAGGAAATGCGAGTTTCTCGTGTTGGCCAGTTGTGGCGGCAGTCGCATCGGAATCCAGTAGTCGACATCGCGAGCGAGGAAAGCGAATGCCTTCGGCGCCACCCCGACAACCTCGTGCCGGACATCGTTCATGACAATCGAGCGGCCGACGACCCCTGGATCGCTTCCATACCGACGCCGCCAGAGCGCGTCACTGATGACGACCACCTGGGCACCCTGTGCGTCGCCGGCAGTGAACGCGCGACCGAGCTGTGGTGCCACGCC
>DASTDQ010000515.1:0-3006 GCA_035710305.1 Vicinamibacterales bacterium
CTGCCTCAGGGCTCGGCGTCGCGCCTCGGAGGGCAGACGATCCACGTGCGCGATGGCGCCGCGTTCCTGGACGAGGGGACGCTGGCCGGCAGCACGCTCACGATGGACCGCGCGTTCCGCCACATCGTGTCCCGCTTCGGCGGATCGATCGTGGACGCCGCGATCATGTGTTCAACGACACCCGCTCGCGGGCTCGGGCTGACCGGATTCGGCGTGCTGGCCGATGGCGCCGTGGCGGACCTCGTCGTCCTCGATCGTGGATTTCACGTCGTGCGGACGTTCATCGCCGGCGTCGAGGTGTGGCGTACGTAGTGTCCGGCTTCAGCCGGACCGTTACGGAATCGGCACCCGCCTCTTCAACTCCTCGAGCCAGTTCTGCACCACGACGATGGATGCCTCGACCGGTGCCTCGGTCTCAGGACCGGCCTTGATCATCACGAACCTCTTGCCGTCCGGCGACACGTCGTACGTGCGGCCGTTCTGCGGTGCGAGGTAGTCGCCCTTGAACAGAACCTGCGGCGTGCCGGCCTTGAAGCTGGGCGTCGTCTGGACGGGCACCGCCATCATCGCGCCCTGCCAGAGATAGAACATCTCACGGCCGTCACGCGACCACGCTGGCCGCACGCCGCCGTCCGTGGATACCTGCGCGCGGCTTCCGCTGACCTCCGGGAACGGACGAACGTAGATCTCGCCCCGCCCCGTCTCGTTCGACTGGAATGCGAGCCACCGGCCATCTGGTGAGACCTCGCCGTTGACCTCGTTGGACGGCGCCCCGAGCAGCATCGTGACGCTTGGCGTGGCGCCAATCGTGAAGACACCGATGTCGTAGGGCGCGGCGTCCGGTGAAACGAGGATGCGTGTGCCGTCCGGCGACGCCGCACTGGCGAGCCACTTCCTCTTCGCGTCGTCCAACAGGGACTGCGACGGCGCCGATCCATCCGCCGCCTGAACGCGGATGGACGAGCCCGCCTGCCCATCCTTGGTGACGGTGAACGCCACCCGTTGCGCGTCGATCCAGATGGGAAGCCGGGTGAGATCGGAGTCGACGGTCAGACGCGTCAGGGTCTTACGCGCCAGGTCCCAGATCCAGATGTCCCGCATCTCGTCGCGGATGTCGAGCGCCACGCGTGTGCCGTCGGGCGAGAGTCTCGGATAGGTGTACGCGCGCGGTGGCACACCCAGCGGCTCCTCCTTCCCGCTTCGATCGACCCAGACGAGCGTGCGCGCCTCCGAGCTCCCGAGGCCCGCTGCATACACGAGGCTCCCGCTGGCGGCGACGTCGAAGTGCGCGGCTCCCGTGAAGTTGGCTGCTGCCTGCGGGATCCCCTCGACGAGCGGGACCGGACCTCCGGTGGTCTCGAGGGAATCGACATCGAAGGGCACGGCAAACAGCGAACCCTCGACGACGTACACGATGTGGCCGGTGGGCAGGTAGCGCGCGTCGGTGCCTCCGTTCACGACGACCTTGCGGGTGTGGGTGTCGATCGATTCGACCGCGATTTGCCCCTGGTCCCATATGGCACCGCGCGCGATTTGCGTAAAGAGCACCGCGCGCCCGCCGGGAAGCATCTGCGGACCGTGCAATGCCCCGGCGTCACCGGACTTGACCAGCAACTCCGGCTTGCCGCCGTTTCCGGAGACCCGGAAGATCCCCTGACTTTCGCCGGAGTTCTGACCGAACAGGATCGTGTTGTCCGATTCCCATCGCGCGCCCCACGGCGGCGCCATGGCCGCGCACAGCATCACCGGAGCGCCGCCGCTGACGGGCACCTTCTTGATCTCGCCGTCCTGCCAGAACCCCAGCCACTGGCCGTCGGGCGAGAAGAAGGGGTTGCGTCCAGACCCGTTTCCCTCGCCCGCTGTTCCGCGCACCGGCACGGGCTCGAGCTGCTCGATGGCACGCATGAAGACCTGGTTGTTCGCGGAGTAGGCGATGCGCGTGCCGTCCGGTGAAACGGCCACGAGGTGGCGGCCCGTGTTGGTGAATCGCTGACCCTCGGGCAGGGCCACCGAGAAACGCGCAAGCGGCCGAACCGGTTCGGGCCGAAGCGTCCAGACTGCGTAGCTGGCAACGCCTCCTCCGGCAATGAGCGCGGCGGCGTACGTCAGCGCGCTGCGCCAGATCGGAGGCCGGGCAGCAGGCGCAGCTTTCTCGGCTGCTGGTTGCTCCAGAGCGCGCTCGAGCTCATAGCGAACGTCTCCGATGTCGCGGAGGCGTCGGTTCGGATCCTTCGCGAGACACCGTTCCAGCAGCGTGCGCAGTCTCGGAGTCGCCGCAGCCGGCAGCAGCGACCACTCCGGCTCGCCTCGCACGACGGCGGCAATCATCTCTGTAGCATCCGTCCCATCGAACGTGCGCTTGCCCGTCAGCATCTCGAACAGGACGCAGCCGAACGCCCAGACGTCAACGCGCTTGTCCACGGCCCTTCCGCGTGCCTGCTCGGGCGCCATGTAGGCGGCGGTGCCGAGAATCACGCCCGCGCCAGTGAACGCGGCGCTCATGGTGGGAGACATCGACGGAATCGACGTGGGCGATTGAAGGGCCGCGCTGGGGCCTTCGGCGAGCTTGGCCAGCCCGAAGTCGAGTACCTTCACGGTGCCGTCGTCGCGCACCTTGATATTGGCGGGCTTCAGATCGCGATGAACGATCCCGTGCAGGTGGGCGGTGTCGAGCGCATCGGCGATCTGCTTGCCCAGGGCGACCGCGTCGCTGACTGGAATCGCCCCTTCCGCGATCCGGTCGGCCAGCGTGGGCCCCTCGATGAGCTCGAGGATGAGCGCCCGTCCACGAGGTCCCGCGTCAGCCGGGAGGTCTTCCAGGCCGTAGATATGCCCGATATTGGGATGGGTCAGCGAGGCCAGCATCTGGGCCTCGCGCTCGAGGCGCGCCAGCCGTTCCGGGTCCGAGGCAAACAGATCCGGCAGGACCTTGACCGCGACATCCCGCTGGAGGCGCGAGTCGCGCGCGCGGTACACTTCGCCCATGCCGCCGGCGCCGATGAGCCC
>DASTDQ010000516.1:0-2035 GCA_035710305.1 Vicinamibacterales bacterium
TGCCACGGGCGGCGCCGCGCTGATCAACTCCAACAACTGGCCCGACCTCTTCGACACCATCGTGCGCGATAACAGCTCCTACTACATGCTCGGGTTCCAACCCGGCTACGACCGCGACGATGGCCGCTACGTGCGGCTCGAAGTGAGGGTCGCGCGGCCTGACGTGCACGTCAGGACTCGCGGCGGGTACCTCGCGCCGCTGCGCGAGGCGCAGCGGGAGCCGGACGGGCGCAATCGGTCGCGCGAGAGGCCCGCGCCGACTGCCGCGACGGCGAGACTGGCGAGCCCGATCTCGACGGACGGCATCCCGATGCGCGTGTTTGCCACGCCGTTCAAGGGTCTCTCGGACGACATGGCCACGGTGGCGCTCGTCATGGAGCTCGACGCTTCGTCGCTCGGCAGGGCTGTTTCCAGGGGCGAATCGACCGTCACTCTTGACGTGTCGTACATCGCGAACGGTGCCGGCAACAGGGACCTCTATCCGGAGGTGCGCCACGTCGCCCGCATTCCGGCGGCGGCCATCCCCGCAGGAAGCGCGACGGCGCGCGTGCGGCTCTTCTCGGACGTCGAGTTGCGCGAGGGCCGCTATCAGCTGCGCGTCGCCTCGGCGTTGGCAGGAGTCGCCGGGAGCGTCGTCTACGACTTCGAGATCCCCGACTTCGACGACGTGGATCTGGCGTTGAGCGGGATCGCGCTGTTATCGCCGTCGGAAACAGAGGTGCTGACGCTGCGCCCGGATGCCGGGGCCGGAAAGCTCCGGCCAGCCGAGTGCGATGCGTCGTGGTGTGAGCCGCCGCTCGGACCCGGCTCGTCGGCCCTGAGGCCGATGGGCGACTCAAACGACAAACCCCTGGTCAACGGTGTGCTGTCGCGAGCGCCGACAGCGAAGCGCACGTTTGCAACAACCGAGGACCTTGTCGTCGTGGCCGAGCTGTATGAGAAGCGCCAGCGGCGCGAGCAGCCGCACACACTGGCCGTGTCGGCCGCGCTGCGAGCCGACGACGGCCGGGTGATCCCCCTGTCGTCGGAAGAGCGTCCCTCGACGACGACTCGCGGCGCATCGGGCGGGCACCTGTTTACTCTGCGCCTGCCGCTCGGTGCCGTTCCGCCGGGCGACTACGCGCTGCAGGTGGACGCACGCTCGGACGCCGGCCAGGGGCGCGCCGTCACGCGCGAGATTCCCATCGAGATCCGGTAAAGTGGGACCTGCGAAATCGAAGTCAGGGAGGACGTTGATGTCACGACATCTTTCAGCGGCCGCGCTCGTCGTGAGCCTCGGGCTCCTGAGTGCCATCCCGCTTCGCGCGCATCACTCCGAGGCTGCGGAGTTCGACGCCACCAAGCCGGTCCGCGTGACGGGCGTCGTGAAGAAGGTGGAGTGGACCAATCCTCACATCTGGTTCTACGTCGAGGGGACCGACGAGGTCTCCGGCCGCAAAGCCGTCTGGGGGTTCTCGGGTGCGGCGCCCAACGGACTGCGCCGGAGGGGCATCACGAAGGAGTCGCTGAAGGTGGGCGACACGGTCAAGGTGCAAGGCATCCTGGCCAAAGATGGATCGCCCAACGCGGCCAGCCGCGGCGTCACGTTTGCCGACGGCCGCCAGGTGTTCACCGCCGCGCCGGAGACGCCGGTCGCCCGCTAGCCCGCCGGGGGAGAGATCATCATGAGAAACGCGTTCGACGTCCGCGCCCGCGTCATCGGGCTGCTGCTCGCAGCCGGTGCGCTCGTGGCGGTCGCGTCGATGGCCGGTGCTCAGGGCAGCAAGCCCGCCCCGCGGCTGTCGAACGGCAAGCCCGACTTCACCGGCGTCTGGGACCACCCGCGCGTCGGCGACATCACCACGAACGTCAAGGGACCGTGCGCGGCTGGGGGCCGCGGCTGCTCGAACGTCGTGACCGGCGAGCTGCTGTTCACGCCGGCGGGGAAGGCGGAATGGGACAAGAACAACAAGCCCACGACCTACGACTACGGATCGCACTGCCAGCCGTGGGGATTCGTGCGCGCCTACAACACGCCGTACCCGCACGCCTACGT
>DASTDQ010000517.1:0-2127 GCA_035710305.1 Vicinamibacterales bacterium
ACGGTCGTCTTCTCGCATTACCGGGCTGTGATCAAGGTGGTGCTGGGCCTGATCCTCCTGGGTCATGCCGTCGCGGCGGGCGTGCTCTTCGCTGGTGGCGGGACGCTGGCCGAGTTCGGCTCGCTCCTCCGGCGGTTTTTCGACATGGCGATGGTGGCACTGGTCGGGATTACCGCGCTGGCCGTTCTGGCCGATCGATGGATTGCGCGATCCCGCATCCTCGAGAACTGGGACCCGCGATCGCTCGGTCGCGACGGACACGTGGGACGAGCCGTCCGCGATGTCGGCCGTGTCGTCGAGCGAGCCGGCAACGCCGGCTTCCTCGCGCGGCGCGCCTTCGACGAGACGAGTCCGCCGCGGGTGGGATCCATCCCGCAGCTCGTCGTCTTCGCCGTCCTCGGCGCCTGGTGCCTCCTGGGCCTGAAGTTTCCGTCGTTGATGTTCGGAGGCCCCGCGCCGCTCGCGTGGTCCCCTCTGGTTCATCGTCTCTACCCGTTCCTCGTGGTCGCGCAGGCGGCGATACTGCTGTACCACTACGTGCGGTTGAAGGGTCCGCGCGACTCGGTGTTTCTCCGATTCATGCGCGTCGCATGGGCCAACGCCGGGTGGATCCTGATCGTGCTGCTGTCGATGTCCGATCGGCAGTGGCTGGTGTGGGCCGGCACCGGCGACGAGTGGGCGCGGTTCGGGTCGCTGGTCAGCGTCGCCGGCCGGACCTGGTCGGTCGTCGATCTTGCCAACGGCGCGATTACAGCCGCGATCGTCGTCGTCGCCGCGGCCAGCCTCGCCGGATCCTTCGGCAGGCTCTCGCGTATCGTCTCTCGGCGCTCGACCGCGCATCGCGCGCTCGCGTGAGGATGTCATGACACTTCTCGAACGCTATCTTGACGCTGTGCGAAGGCGCCTCCCGCAACGGGAGCGCGACGACATCGTGGCGGAGCTGCGCGACGCGCTTTCGTCGCAGATCGACGCCGAAAGCGCCGAACGGGGCCGGCCGCTCACCGAGGACGAGGTCGCGGCGATCCTCAAACGGTACGGGCGGCCGAGGACGGTTGCGGCGCGCTACGGCGCGCGCGACTCCCTCATCGGGCCCAACCTGTATCCGGCCTACCTGTTCTCGCTGAGGATTCTGGCGTGGATCTTCGTGCCGATCGCGGGACTGTCGGTCCTGCTGGCGGCGATGACCGCCGACAACGTGGCGGCGCGGGTGATCGAGAAGGCGTTTCTCGCCGTCGTGATGGCGCTCGTCAACCTGGCGATCGTCACGATGGTGTTCGCGTGGATCGACAGGAGGACTCGCTGGGAGGAGACAGACGACTGGGATCCGCATTCGCTGCCGGCGCCGTTCGCGCCGCCCGGGCCGACACCGCGGCCGGAAGCGGTTGGCGGTATCTGTCTCATGACCTTTTATCTGCTGCTGTGGACCGGCGTACTGCCGGTGGGCGCCTGGATCGGGGCAGCCAATCGCTGGTTAAGTGGCACACCGCTCTCGTACGGGTTCGCGCCCGTCTGGGACGCGGTCAATTCCCTGATCATTGTCCTGATGCTGACGAGCATCGCCCGTGACGTGGCCTCACTCCTTCAGCCGCACAGGGTGATGCTGCGGGCGTCGGTCGGAGTGGCGCTCCACGCGGGCGCGCTCGTCGCGCTCGTGCAGCTCCTTCGCGCCGACGCGCTGTTTGTCGTCGCGGATCCCGCGCTGCCAGGGGCCGGGCACGTCGGCACGTTCAACATGCTGCTGCGCATGGTCTTCTTCGTAGCTGCTGTCGGCGTCGCGGCAAGTGGCGCGTTTGCGCTGCGACGCCTGCTGAGGATGGCCCGCGGGAGACATCAGGGCATGATGCCCGCCACCTCGTGACCCCTGCCCCCTGCCCCCTGCCCCCTGCCCCCTGCCCCCTTCCCCCTTCCCCCTGCTACAGTCCGCATCGTGAAGCTCTCAGACATCGGCCCCGGCCTGCTGCTCGCCGCAACCGGCATCGGCGTCGGCGACATGGTGTCCTCGACGATTGCCGGCGCGGAGTACGGGCTGACGCTCGTCTGGGCGCTCGCGGCGGGCGTGATTCTGAAGTTCGCCATCACTGAAGGCGCCGCACGGTGGCAGCTCGCCACGGGGACGACGCTCATCGA
>DASTDQ010000518.1:0-8666 GCA_035710305.1 Vicinamibacterales bacterium
ACGTTCGAGGAGCGGACCAACATCAACATGTCGGTCGTCGCCGAGCTGGACAAGGCCTCCGAGCCCTGGGGCGTGAAGGTGCTCCGGTACGAGATCAAGAACATCACGCCGCCCCAGGATGTCCTGGCGGCCATGGAAAAACAGATGCGCGCCGAACGCGAGAAGCGCGCTGTCATCCTGACGTCCGAGGGCGCGCGCGACGCGGTCATCAACAACGCGGAAGGCGCCAAGCAGGAAACGATCAAGGCGTCGGAGGCACGCAAGCAGCAGCAGATCAATGAAGCCGAGGGTCAGGCGGCCGCCATTCTGGCCGTGGCCACCGCGACGGCCGAAGGTCTCCGTCAAGTGGCCGACGCGATGCGGACCGAGGGCGGCCTGGAAGCGGTGCAGCTCCGGGTCGCCGAGCAGTACATCGCCCAGTTCGGCGAGCTCGCCAAGTCCACCAACACGCTCGTGCTTCCAGCGAACGCCGCCGATGTGGGCTCGATGATCGCCCTGGCCATGAAGGTGATCACGGGCGCCGACGCCCGAGGCGGAACGCCGCCGCCGCTGCGGCCTCGCGACGTCTGACAGCGGCTGCCCGGCGCCGGACGGCCGAGATTGCCAATCGCCGCCCGTCCGAGGCAGAGTATTGCGCTGGGCCCGTGGCAACGAACGTCGCTTCGTCCATCGATCGGCGTGAACATCGGCGATTCACGGCACTCGCGCTGCGCGGGCTGCATGGCGCGCGTGTGAAGTACGGTCAGGACATCACCGTCCTCAACCTGTCAGCAGGCGGAGTCTGGTTCGAGACCACCAGCCAGCTGTCGCCCGACTCCACCATCGTCCTGGAATTCCTCGGACCCGGACACTCCACCCTGATTCCCTCCCGGGTCATGCGCTGCCAGCCCGCTCCCGCGACCGAGCACGGTGCCCGCATCAAGAGCGCGTGCGCGTTCAAGCGCCTGCTGCGGGTCAAGGACCTGGTCACCGGGCCGACGCTGCCTATCGACGCCGTGCTCAGCATCGAAGACGCGGGCCAGTGGCAGCCCGTCGTCGGCTCGTATGGCGATGGGCGTCTCGTTCGCGGATACACCAGCGACTTCAGCCCGTCGAAATCACACTTGCGCATCGCGCCGGCGCGATCCGCAGCCGAGGCGCAGCCCGTCTTCTTGAACGATCTGGACGCGCTCTTCTTCATGCGGGACGACCCCGTCCTCGCGAACGGCGCCGGTGCGGAGCTCGCGCGCGAAAGCGCGTCGCCGTACGGCCGCAGGGTCGCGATGGCCCTGCCCGGCGGCGAGGAACTCGTCGGCTCGACGCTCGACTACAAGCGCGGCCACAGCTGCTTCATCCATCCGTCCGAGAACGACTTCGGCGTCGAGCGCGTCTTCGTGACGCCCAAGGGCGTCCGCAAGGTCAGGCTTCTCTAGGCTCGGCTCCCGTCCCGGGGGTCCCGGGGGGCCCTCTTGCCACTACGACTACAGTTGTAGTAGATCTAACCACGCTATTAGGAGGCGCCGTGGGATTGCCGCGACTGAGCAGGTTGGAGCTCCAGATCATGGAGACGCTGTGGAGCCACGGCGCGACCTCGGTGCGCGAAATCCAGGAGGCCTTCCCCGAAAAAGCCCGGCCTGCGTACACGACCGTCCAGACGATGGTCTACCGGCTCGAAGCGAAGGGGGCCGTACGGCGGTCGAAGAAGATCGGCAACGCGCACGTGTTCGAGGCCGTCGTCTCGAGAAACGCCGCCCAGCGGCGGCTCATCGACGATTTGCTCGGCCTGTTCGGCGGCAGCAGCCAGCCGGTGGTCGCCCATTTGATCGAATCCGGCAGCCTGACGCTCGAGGACGTCAGGGAAGCCGAGCGGATGCTGAAGCGGCTGCAGGCGGAGAAGACTGCCAGTTCAAAGGTCAAAGGTCGAAGTCGGAGGCTCACATGATTGGACCCTTAGCCGATCACCTGTGGCAATCGACGCTGTTTGCGGCGGGCGTGGCGCTGCGCGCACTGGTCTTCCGGCGCAACCGGCGCTGGATACCTCCCCCCGGCTGGTTTCCTGTATCTCTTCCACCCCACGGCGCAAGCGTGCGCCGCGGGGACCCCGGCTTTGCGCGCTTCGCGCGCCGCGACCGTTACGAGGATGAGCAACGAGAACGTAAATCGCCGCTCGGGGCCGCATAACGGTCAGCCCTGGAACCATTTGCCGGCGTCGGGATCGAATCGGGAAGACCGTCCGGCGAGCGAACCAAGCGGGAAACCCGAACGTCAAATACTGCGTTCGCAGACACACGGGAACCTGTATCCCCGAAAATGGCAATGACGAAACGAACCCTGTCGTGTGCCGCCGTCGCCGCCGGTGTCCTCTCGATGGTGACGGGTCAGGGGCCCGCGCGCGCGCAGGCGCCCGCGGGAAACCCGGCCTTCGAGGTCGCCTCCGTGAGACCGAACAAGTCGGGCGACGGCCGCGTGATGCTCGGCGTGCAGCCGGGAGGTCGATTCACGGCAACGAACGTCCCGCTGAAGATGCTGTTGAGGCAGGCCTACAACGTCCAGGACTTTCAGGTGGTCGGCGGCCCTGAATGGCTCGCCTCTGACCGCTTCGACGTCGTGGCCAAGGCCGCCGAAGAGGGCATCAACTTCGAGACGATGCGTCCGCTGGTGCGGTCGCTGCTGGCCGATCGCTTCAAGCTGAAGGTCCACAGCGAGACGCGGCAGATGCCGATCTACGCACTCGTCAAGGCCCGCAGTGACGGCACGCTCGGCCCCTCCATGAAACCGTCGAGCGCGGATTGCGCCGCCCTCATGGGACGGCGCGGCGGCGGCCCGCCACCAGCGCTGCCTCCACCCGGCCAGCCCGCCGACTGCTCCTTCATCATAGGAATTGGCAAGTTGAGTGTCGGTGGCATGCCCGTCGAGCAGCTTGCGCGTGCCCTGTCCCCGATGGTGGGCCGCGTCGTCTTAGACAAGACCGGCTTGACGGGAAACTACACCTACGAGCTCACGTATTCCCCCGAGCAGCTGGGTGGCCAGCCGCTGCTCAATGGCGGCGTTCCGGCGGGCGACCCGAGCTCCCCGTCGATCTTCACGGCGCTCCAGGAGCAGCTCGGACTCAAGCTGGACTCGGGCAGGGGTCCGGTCGAAGTACTGGTGGTAGACAGCGCCGAGCAGCCGACGGCGGATTGAGGAACGCGGATTGAGGAACACTGTGAAGAGGGCGATCGCGTACGTCTTGGTACTCGCAACGGCAATCGTCAACGTACCGGTGTCGCTAGCGGCGGCCTCGGAGCACTACGGACAGGTGACGGTCGCAGGCGTCGCCATCCCCGGCGCGACCGTCACCGCGACGCGGGGCGACCATCGGCTCGTTGTGTACACCGACGCGCAGGGCATCTTCCGGCTCGCGGACGTGGAGGATGGCGTCTGGGCAATCAGCGTGGAGATGAGAGGCTTTTCAACAACGAGCCGCGAAGTCACCACAGGTCCCGACGCGCCGCCGTCGATGTGGGAATTGACGCTGCTGCCCTTCGAGGAAGTCGCAAAGACGATCGCACCGCCGGCTCCCCCTCCGGTTCGAACCCCGGACAAGCCAGGCGCGGGCCAGCCAGAGCGGCAGCAGTCGGGCGCACGCACACCAGTTGCCGTTCCGCAGACCGGTTTTCAGCGCGCGGGCGTGACCGCGCCCCGGAACCCCGCGCCGGCTCCGGCTCCGGCCGCCGCGGACGACCCGCCGGCGGACGCGGCGGCGGCCGCCGACGGGTTCCTGATCAACGGCAGCGTCAACAACGGCGCCGCATCTCCGTTCGCACAGGCCGCCGCGTTCGGCAACAACCGGCGGCGGCCGGGTTCGCTCTACAACGGAATGGTGGGCGCCGAGTTCAGCAACTCCTTCTGGGACGCGCAGCCGTACTCGCTCACGGGCCGGCCGACGTTGCAGCCCGACTACTACAACGTCAACCTGCTCTCGACCTTTGGCGGCCCCGTCAAGCTTCCGGGCGTGCAGAACCGCCTCAACTTCTTCGTTGGCTTCCAGCGCGCGGTCAGAGACGACGCTTCGACGCAGCCTGCGCTGATGCCGTCGGTTCGCGAACGTCGCGGGGACTTCTCGGAGACCCGCGACGCCTCCGGCAATCTCGTTCAGATCCGCGATCCGCTGACGGGCCTCCCATTTCCCGGCAACGTCATTCCGCCTGATCGCATCAGCCCTCAAGCCGCCTCGCTGCTTCAGTACTATCCGGCCGCGACCGCTGGCGCGACGGGCCGCTACAACTACGAGGCGCTCACGTTGAGGGCCACGCGGAGTATCAGCGTTCAGACGCGGCTGACGCAGGTCATCAACAATCGCAACCAGATCCAGGGTAGCGTGTCGTATCAGCACAGCGGCACCGACTCGACGACGCTCTTTGGGTTCGAAGACGAGAACGTCGCGCCGGCGGCCGACGTGCAGGTGAACTGGAGCCATCGCTTCGGGCTGCTGGCGTCCTCGCGCGTTCGTTATCAGCTCACGCAACAGAGGTCGGAGGCGATTCCCTACTTCGCCTATCGGACCAACGTCTCGGGTGAAGCGGGCATTACGGGCAACAACCAGGAGCCGGCGAACTGGGGACCGCCGGCCTTGAGCTTTGCGAGCGGGATCGCGGGCCTGAGCGACGGGCTGCCAGGGCTCGACCGAAACCTGACCAACGCCGTGGGCGGGGACTTCCTCTTCAGCCGCGGCCGCCACAGTTTCACGATTGGCGGCGACGTTCGCCACAATCAGGTCGATATCGACTCGCAGCAGGATCCGCGGGGACGTTTTTCGTTCACCGGCGCGGGAAGCGGCTTCGACTTCGCCGACTTCATGCTCGGATTCCCCTCGACGAGCGGGATCGCCTACGGCAACGCCGACAAGTACTTCCGCGGCAACTCGTACGACGCGTACATCACGGACGACTGGAGAGTCGGGCCGTCGCTGACGGTCACGGCCGGCGTTCGGTGGGACTACGAGTCGCCGTACACGGAACTGCAGGGCCGCCTGGTGAACCTCGACGTCGCGCCGGACTTCTCCGCGATCGCGCCCGTGGTCGCCACCGACCCGACGGGGGCGCTGACGGGCGAGTCGTACCCGTCCTCGCTCGTCCGTCCCGACCTGGCAGGCATCCAGCCTCGCCTTGCGGTGGCGTGGAGGCCGGTGCCCGGCTCCTCGATCGTCATCCGCGCCGGATACGGCATCTACCGCAACACCAACCTGTACCGCTCGCTCACGAACAACATGGCGCAGCAGCCGCCGCTCTCGAATGCGTTGAGCGTGTCGAGCACGCCCGACAACCGCCTGACGCTGGCCAACGGATTCACGACCCCGGAAGGATTGACGGCAAACACGTTCGCCGTCGATCCGGATTTCCGCAACGGCTCGGCGCACAACTGGCAGGCGTCGATTCAGCGCGATCTGCCCGCGTCGCTGACCATCAACGCGTCGTATCTCGGCTCGAGAGGCACCGGCCTCATCCGCGAGTTCCTGCCGAACACGTACCCGAGGGGCGGCGTCAACCCGTGCGCGGCGTGTCCGGCGGGCTTCGTCTACCTGACGTCGGACGGCACCTCGTCGCGCCACGCGGGCCAGATCCAGGTGCGGCGGCGCCTGCGCAGCGGGTTCACGGCCACAGTGCAGTACACGCTCGCGCGAGCCTTCGACAATGCCGCCTCGTATCAGGGAGCGAACTTGAGCGGCACCGCTTTCGCGCAGGACTGGCTCAACCTCGACGCCGAATACGCGCCCTCGAGCTTCGATCAGCGGCACCTGATGACGGTGCAGTTTCAATACTCAACGGGCGTGGGCGTCGCGGGCGGCGCGCTCATCGACGGGTGGCAAGGCGCGCTGTTGAAAGGCTGGACGCTCATAGGGCAAATGACGACGGGCAGCGGCCTGCCGCTCACGCCGTATTTCCTCACGCCGACGGCTGGCACGGGTTACAGTGGCGCGACGCGTGCCTCGCTGACCGGCGAATCGACCGCGGCACCCGAAGGGTACTATCTCAACCCCGCGGCGTATCGCGCGCCCGATCCGGGAAGCTGGGGCGACGCGGGGCGCAATTCGGGGACCGGGCCGGCGCAGTTCCAGATGAACGCGGGGGTCCAGCGCACGTTCCAGCTGGGCGGCCGCTACAACATGGACTTCCGGATCGATGCGACCAACGTGCTGAATGCGGTCACGTATTCGAGCGTCAACGCCGTAGTCGGCAGCCCGCAGTTCGGGCTGCCGGAATCGGCCAACCAGATGCGCCGCGTGACATCGAGTCTGCGATTGAGGTTCTGATGAAAAAGAATGTTGTCGTCTGGACGCTGCTGCTCGCGGCTCTGGGTGCGCAGAGCGCCGCCCAGCAGCAGCCGCAGCGGGAGACGCCTCAAGCGACGTTTCGCAGCACGACGCGCCTCGTGGTCCAGACGGTCACCGTCAAGGACGCAGACGGAAAGGTCGTCGAAGGGCTGACAGCAAAGGACTTCACCGTTACCGAGGATGGCCAGCCGCAGGAGATCGCCTTCGTCGAGTTCCAGCGGATGCAGAACACTCCGCTCACTCCGGATGCGGTTCCCACGACGATCGCTCAAGCCCCGCTGACCCAGGCGGACCCGCCCGTGCAGGCCGTCACCCCGACGACGCTCACGCAGATCGCGGCGCCGCCGTCGGGCGACATCCGCTACCAGGACCGGCGGCTGCTGGTGTTCTACTTCGACGCCTCCTCGATGCCGCTGCCCGACCAGGTCCGCGCGTACTCGAACGCACTGAAGTACATCGACACGCAGATGACGCCATCGGACCTCGTAGCGATCATGGCGTTCCAGAACGGCGCCGTCTCGGTGAAGACCGATTTCACCGACGACCGCAACAAGCTGCGCGAGGTGATCCAGATCCTCACCTACGGCGACGACCAGAACAACGACGGGATTCCCGATCATCCCGAAGGGACGGCGTTCGGCCAGAACGATGCCGAGTTCAACATCTTCAACACCGACCGGCAGCTCGCGGCGCTGCAGACGGCGTTGGCGATGCTGCGGCCGCTGCCCGAGCTGAAGACGCTCATCTACTTCGCGAGCGGCCTCCGGCTGAACGGCGCCGACAACGAGGCGCAGCTGCGCGCCACGGTCAACGCGGCGATCCGGGCCAACGTCACGCTCAACCCGGTCGATGCGCGCGGGCTCGTGGCCACGCCGCCGCTCGGTGACGCGACGCGCCGATCCCCGGGCGGCGTCGCGATGTTCAGCGGAAAGCTCGCGGAAGCCATGGTCACCAACTTCGCGCGATCGCAGGACACGCTGTACGCGCTCGCAAAGGACACGGGCGGCACGGCGATGTTCGACTACAACGACCTGTCGCTCGGGATTCAGCGCGCGGCGCAGGCCGTGAGCGACTATTACATCCTCGGCTACTACAGCACCCACGTCGAGAACGACGGGAAGTTCAGGCGCGTGCGCATCTCGCTGAGCGGCGGCCGCACGGGCGAGGTCGCCCACCGGCAGGGTTACTTCGCCGACAAGTCGTTCGCCCGCTTCAACGATTCCGACAAGGAGCGGCAGCTCGAGGACGCGATGATGCTGGGCGACCCGGTCACCGACATCACGATTGCGATGGAGGTGAACTTCTTCAAGCTCAATAGCGCGGAGTATTTCGTCCCGGTGGCCGTCAAGATCCCCGGTAGCGAGCTCGAGCTGGCGCGGCGCCGGGGCGCCGCCCGGACGCTCATCGACTTCATCGGCGAGGTCAAGGACGGCTACGGCTACACGATTCAGAACATCCGCGACAGGCTGGACATCAAGCTGAGCGAAGAGACCGCCACGCAGCTGGCGACACGGCCGATCCAGTACGAGACCGGCTTCACGCTGCTGCCGGGCAAGCACGTGATCAAGATCCTGGCGCGCGACTCGACCACGGGCCGCATCGGCACCTACCAGGCGTCGTTCACCATTCCCAACCTGATGAAGGAAGCGCAGCGCCTGCCCATCAGCTCCGTGGTGCTGTCGAGCCAGCGCGTGCCGATGACCGATGCGCTCCACACGGTCCAGACCGGCGCAGCGCAGCTCACCCACCCGCTGGTCTTCGACGGGCAGAAGCTCTTCCCCAGCGTGACGCGCGTCTTCAGCCGGGGGCGCGAGATGTTCGTCTACCTGCAGGCCTACGAGCAGGCGGCCACGTCCACCCAGCCGCTCGTCGCGTTCGTGTCCTTCTTCAGGGACGGGCACAAGGTGCTGGAGACCGAGCCGCTCGGCATCACCGACGGCCTCGACCCGAAATCGAAGGCGGTGCCGATCCGGCTCAGCATTCCGCTCGAGGGACTCGCTCCCGGCCGATACGACTGCCAGGTCACCGTGCTCGAGCCCACGGGGCGCAGAGCCGCGTTCTGGCAGGCGCCGATCGCAGTGGTACCCTGACGAGTAGTCCATTTACCGTCGTTCACATTTCTCGCTTCTCACTTCTCTGTTCGTGTTCACGTTCGTGTTCGCGAGTGCCGATACCTCCATCATGACCCTTCTTCGAAGACGCTGTGCCCGGTTTGTCGCGGTCGCGATCGTCGTGGCCGCAACGGCCAGCCTCGCCGCGCAGGCGACGGCCCCGTCTGGCAAGAGTTTTCTCTGGAAGATCCAGGCCGGCTCGAATGTCGTCTATCTGGCCGGCTCCGTTCATGCGCTCAACGCCGACGCGTACCCGCTCAGCG
>DASTDQ010000519.1:0-3637 GCA_035710305.1 Vicinamibacterales bacterium
AGCAGGCGTCCCATGGTTAGGTGGCGAGCACCTGGAGGACGTCCTGCGAGGCGGTCTTGAGATGCTGCAGGAGATCAGGAGGCTCGTGCTCCGCCATGTCTCCCATCGTCTGACGATGGGAGAGGGCTTGTCAAGCCCCCCCTCGATAAACGATGGGGCGTCTACTATTGCCTGGTCAGCGAACCGCTGTCGCGTGTCCTTTGAACCGTACCCCGATCCACTCGGTCACGATGCCGAGCACGACCGTTGACATCGTTTCGGCGATGTCAGCGTACTCGCCGATCGCTCCTGTCCCTGCCGTCTGAAACAGATGGTTGAGCCCGTCGAGCTTCCGGATGGTGACGTCTGGATTGTGCGCCAGCGCCGCTCCGATTGCCGCCAGGTTCTCGTCGGCCGGCACTTGGCGGTCGAGTGTGCCGTTGATCGCCAGAACTGGCACGCGGATCCGCGAGAGGGCCGCCGCCGGCGTGTACCGCAGGAAGTACCGGAACCAGTCGTTCGCGAGCCGCTCCACCATCAGCTCCCTCATCGACTCCGGAGCCTTGAGGGTCTTGAGCGCATCCGCTGTCAGCACCGCGCGTACGCGAGCCCGCGCATCCTCCGCGCTCGCTGACGTTGCCACTCCGGCGAAAACCTCGGCCAGAACCGGCTCCATGCGCGCGAGTTCCTCTTCCGACGAGCCCTGGGACAGTCCCAGCAGGCGCTGCTGCGTCTGCGCGAGCTGCATCAGAGAAGTGCCCGGACCGGCGAGGAGGATGACGAACCGGACGTGGTCGTTGTCCGCGGCCGCGATCGGCGCCACCATCCCACCCTCGCTATGGCCGACCAGCCCGATGGCCTCGCGATCGATCTCGGGCCGCGTCAGCAGGAAGCGAACCGCGGCGACGGCATCGGTGGCAAAGTCGGCCGAGGTCGCCGCGGCAAACTCGCCGGTGGAGCGGCCCACACCCCGATCGTCGTAGCGAAGGACGGCCACGCCGTTGCGCGTCAGATGATCGGCAAGTACCGCAAAGGGCTTGTGACCGAGCAGCGTTTCATCGCGATCCTGGGGGCCGGAGCCCGTGATGAGAACCGCGGCAGGAAACGGTCCGGTACCCTCGGGGAGCGTCAACGTGCCAGCCAGGATGACGCCGTTTGCGGCGGGGTTGCTGAACGCGACGTCTTCCGCACGGTACGGGAACGGCGGCCTCGGCGTCTGCGGGCGTGCGCGCGGTTCACGCTGGACAGTCGCCCGTGTGCGACTCAAGGCGAGATCGACGTCCGGCTGGCCAGGCAGCGTCCAGATGCCGCTGAGGCGCGCACCGTCGTCGGACAGTGTGCCGGCGAACCGGGCGCCCGATGCAGGCACGGAGAAGCCCACCGACTGTGCACGCCGCGAGAACCCGGCGACGGGCAGGCCAAAGGCGCCCAGGTCTGGTGAGTCGAACGTGACGATCGTGCCGCGTTCGCTCGTGACGACGCGGAGCAACAGCCGCAGGCCGACGCCGTTGCGCGTGACGGCCCCTTCCCACACCCCGTCGAGCCCCTCGATAACCGGCCGCGCGGCCGGCAGGCCGCGCCGGAACGTCAGCGGCGTCCTCCGGCCCTGCGTGAAGACGCCCGCCCAGTGCTCTTCGGCTTCGACCCACTCGCCTTCGTACGCGATCTGGGCCGGTCTGACCGTGAATGCCAGATGGCCACCGTTCACGGTGAGAGTGGTGAGCGGGACCTTTTGTGACCCCTGGTCCACGCTTTCCATTTCGCCGCGCAGGCCACCGTTCTCACCTTCGGCGATGGTGAGGATCAGGGTCATGCTGCCAACCGGCGACTGGAGCACGCCATGCCAGTCGCCGACGACCTTGACCTGTGCCTGAACGGGCATGGCGACCGTCAGGAGCGCCAGTCCCCCCGCAATGCAGTGTGTCAATCTCATGACTCAGCTCCCCGTCGAGACAGATCTCCCCCGTGCGGACCTGGGCGAAGTCATTCGCCGAGGTCCGTCGCAAACACCGTTTCGATTTCGTCGTTAGCCCGGTTCGGGCGATCGGGCTGCCGTCATCCAGCGCGCCCCTCTCCAGATTCCGTTGGAAGGGCGGCATCGAGCCAGCCCCTTATTCCCGCCGACATCACGCGAACATGTCGGTACCCCATGGTCGCCGCGCGGCGCGCCGCACGCGGCGCCTTCGCGCACATGATGTTGGAGCAGTAGAACACCAGGGTCGAATCCCTGTCCCGAGGAAGATCGTCGGCGCCGAAGGCGGCAACATCGAGATTCAGGGCGCCCGGAACACGAGCCTCCGCCCAGCTCCGTGGGGAATTCACGTCGATCGTGGTCACCGGTTCGTTCTGCATCAACTGATGCAGTCCGCGGGGCGAGATCGTCGTCAGTCCCATCAATCGCGCGAACACAGCTCGTCACCCCTCCCGTCTGCTGGCTTCAGGCTTCCCGTCGGCGTCTGTGCACGCGGACCATCTGCATCGCGACCACGACCGTGCCTCCGAGGAGTGTCGCGACCGACACAGGCTCCGCCAGATCGACGGGCAGCGCGAGCCAGGCGATCGCATACGCAAGGCCGGTCAGTACCCAGCTCCAACCCGTGAATCGCTGCACGGCCTGCATGCGCGCCCCGTCGCACCGCATGACCGACAGAGGCGTCAGCATCTTGGGAATGGCATTCCCGGTGGACACGAAGAAGGCACCCAGGATGACCATCGTCAGGCGCTGCGACAATTCCGCGTCGTCGATCGCACCAAGTGCGTGAGCCAGCTTGACGCTGAGCGGGACCGCCATCATGAGAGCGCCGAACACGACGCCGTTTCGAATGTAGCCGGCCATATCACGTGACGCGGCCGCAGAGGACCAACGGCGGAGCGTGAACCACGAGACGACCGCCAGGCACGCGAGGAACAGCAGCGCGGCCGCCCAGCTCCTGGCACGATCCGGTTGGACGTACCAATTCCCCGCGGCGAGCGCGGCGCTGACGCCCAGGAGCAACGGCGCGAGATAACGCGAGACTGGCGTGGCGGCTGCGGTCATGCTTCTCCCTTGAGAGGGCGCTGTCTGCTACCCCGGCTTCCGGTGGGACGGCTCGCTTCGATCGCCTTCATCTCCCATCCGAAGGTCTGGGCGAAACCGAGCAATGCCTCTTCGAGCACCGACATCTTCAGGCGATAGACGATGGACCTGCCGCTCTTCTCGGCCTCGATGAGGCCAGCTTCCTGCAGCACTGAAAAATGGGCAGACATGGTCGGCTTCGAGACGTCGAAGTGGTCCGATAACTCGCCGGCCGTCATCGGCCGTTCGCGCAGCAGCTGCAGCACGCGGCGGCGGGTCGGATCCGAGAGCGCCTTGAACACCCGGTTCACAGTTTCTATATTTAGCTAATTATCGAACCGTTGTCAACCCCGCCCATCGGCCGCCCTCGCGGCACTGGCGGCACTGGCGGCCGACCGAGAACTGAGGGAGGCTTACTTCGCTTCGAGGCCGCCGGTGAGCCCTTCGACCTGGTGGCCGATCGCGAACCGGCGCGCCCGCATGATCTCGGCCGGGGTCGCGACTTTCGGATCGACCTTGACCTGCGAGCACGTGAATCCGCGCAGCGTGCACTCGGACGTGGTGTGCGCGATTCCGCGTTCCTTCATGTACCTCGCCATCAGC
>DASTDQ010000520.1:0-2519 GCA_035710305.1 Vicinamibacterales bacterium
CAGTCCCACCATCGATGACGAACTCGGTGCCGGTGATCGCAGCCGCTCGAGGCGAGGTCACAAAGGCGATCAGCTCGGCGACCTCACGCGGCTTCGCGGGCCGTCCGAGCGGAATCCCGCCAAGCGACTTCATGATGATCTGCTTCCCGCCGTCGTAGTCGGTCCCGGCTTCAGCGGCCAGGCGCTCGGCGAGCGCCACCGCGGCATCCGTCTCCACCCACCCTGGCGAGACCCGCACGACTCGAATCCCCTTGGGTGTGACTTCCTTTGAGAGGGCCTTGCTGTACGTCGACAACGCGGCTTTCGCGGCGGCGTAGGCTGTCGTCGACTCGGGAAGGGGCAGCTCGTGCTGAATCGACGTCACGTGAACAATGACGCCGGACCCCTGAGCGATCATCGACGGTAACAACGCGCGATCGATCCGCACCGCGGACATCAAATTCAGATCGAGTTCCTTTCTCCACTCGTCGTCGTCGAGCGCCGCGAACCCTCCAGCCGGCGCTTGAGACCCGCCAAGCACGTTGACGACGATATCGACACTGCCAAAGTGATCCAGCGCACTGCTGACAACACTGACGCAGTCCGCAGGGACTGTGAGGTTCGCCGCGATGTAGTGCACATCGTCGCGAGCGCCCTGCGGGACCGACCGTGCCGTCGTCATCACGCGCGCACCGTTTTGGCGCAGCACCTCGACGACAGCGGCCCCCACACCCTTCGTTCCGGCCGTGACGAGCGCGCGGTACCCGGCGAGCCCGAGATCGAACGTCACGCGGTGATCTCGAGCCGGGCGATCTTGTCGCCTTCGAGCGTGAAGCGGTACCGCAGCTTCACCGGGCTGCCTGGAAAGTCTCCAACCAGCCGGGCGGTCACCGTCAGTTCTTTCCCCGCGGTCTGGATTCCAATCGGCTCGCTTGTATAGTGATACTTCGCAGTGGCCTCGGTCTTCCAGTTCGCGATGGCCGCTCGGCCCAGGTGTTCGCGGCGCTCGTCGATCACGACGGCGTCCGCGGTGAAACACTGCGCCACACGATCGGCGTCACGCGTGTCCGCCTGGAAGTAGGCAGCAACGGATGGAGGCAGGTTGACTGGCTTCGCGTTCGTCCCCATGCCGGTACTACACATCTCGCCATGGCCAGGACGCAAGAACGCACGCGAAGGTGGGGGACTCACCTATGAGTAAGCGCTCGCACACCGCCGCGTCCGCCGCCACAGGTATCGAGCAGGCGATTAGAATGCTCGAGGGGAGGTGGAAGCTTCTGATCCTCTTTCATCTGTTTGGGGGAAAGACGCTGCGGTTCTCCGACCTCGAGCGTGCGATTCCCGCCGTGTCGCAGAAGATGCTGACTCAGCAACTCCGGCGACTCGAGCGCGACGGCCTCGTTGCACGCACCGTGCATCCCGAGGTTCCGCCGAGGGTCGAGTATCACCTTACCGATTGGGGCCAGTCCCTCTGCCCGGCGCTCGACAAGTTGCTGACCTGGGCCGAGGGACAACCGACGACGGGCGGCCCTCAAAAGCCTTGACCGTGAGGACCCGCAATGCGCCGATGCGTAATCAGGCCGCATGAATCAGCCAGTTGCGGAATCGTCCCGAACAGCCAGCCAGCTCCCTTGTCCTATTCCGCGCGCAGGGCTTCGACCGGATCGATGGCCATCGCGCGGCGTGCGGGTACATAGCTGGCCAGTACGGCCGCGGCCATCAGCAGGGCTGACACCGCCGCATACGTCAACGGGTCAACGGCGGACACACCAAACAACAACGATGACATCAAACGTGTCAGCCCCACCGCAGCTGCCAGCCCCACGCCGACTCCAATAGCAGCCAGCAGCAGTGCTTGCCGTATGAACACCGGCAACATTGTGGCCGGCTGCGCACCGAGCGCCATGCGGAGGCCGATCTCGCGAGTCCGCTGCGAGACGGCATAGGCGATCACGCCGTAGATGCCAACGATCCCGAGCAGAAGAGCCATCCCTCCGACAATCGCCAGAATGACCAGCGTAAACGAGGTGCGTACCATGGACTGGTCGTAGAGTTGGCCGACCGTGTTCACGAAAGAAAAGACCGGCTGCCGTCCATTCACCGACCAGATGGCGTTTCGCGCCTCCCCCAACAGGCTCTCCGTTCCGGCCCGTTCGGAGCGAATCGCGAACGTCGCGCCGCGGAGGACGAACTCACGGTCGAAGACCAGGTGTCGATCCATCAGCGCAGGGAGGTACGCGAACTCGGGCGCTGGTACGTGCACGCCGTCGTCGTACACGTCTTCCACGACGCCCACCACTTCGCGCCAGGGGGCGATCGCGCTTTCACGAACGCGTTGACCGAGCGCAGCACGCGGCTCGCCCCACCACGCCCGCGCAAGATTGTCGGACACGATCGCCACGTGGCGATGCTCATAGAGATCCGACCAGGCGAAATCCCTTCCCGCGACGATCCGCGTCCCCATCGTCTTGAAGAATAACGGGGCAATCAAGCGCATTTCGACCGAGGTATTGCGTGGACGACCTTCGAGTGTGGGCTGT
>DASTDQ010000521.1:0-9164 GCA_035710305.1 Vicinamibacterales bacterium
CCGCCGGTGACGTTGATGATGACGCCGCGCGCGCCGTGGACCGAGCTGTCCTCGAGCAACGGACTCGACACGGCTCGCTGCGCGGCTTGCATCGCTCGGCCTTCGCCCTCGGCCATGCCGGTGCCCATCATCGCCACGCCCATGCCGGACATGATGGTCTTCACGTCGGCGAAGTCGAGGTTGATGAGGCCCGGCACCAGGATGAGGTCCGAGATGCCCTGAATCGCCTGCCTCAGCACGTCGTCGGCAAGCGTGAAGGCCTCGGTCAGCGACGTCTTGCGGTCGATGATCGTCAGCAGGCGTTCGTTGGGAATCGTGATGACGGTGTCGACCGCTTCGCGAAGCGCGTCGAGCCCGGCTTCGGCCTGCAGGGCGCGCTTCCTTCCTTCGAACCGGAACGGCTTGGTGACCACGGCAATTGTGAGCGCCCCCAGTTCCGCGGCGAGGCTCGCGATGACGGGGGCGCCGCCGGTCCCGGTGCCGCCGCCGAGCCCGGTCGTCACGAAGATCATGTCGGCGCCCGACAGCGACTGGAGGATCGCGTCCGTGTCCTCGAGCGCCGCCTGCCTGCCGATGTTCGGATCGGCGCCGGCGCCGAGTCCTTTTGTGAGCTTGCGGCCGATCTGAATCTTCACCCCGGCCCTGTTGTGGTCCAGCGCCTGGACGTCCGTGTTGGCCACGATGAACTCGACCCCGCCGAGGCCGACTTCCACCATCCGGTTCACGGCGTTGCTCCCGCCGCCGCCGACGCCAATAACCTTGATCCGGGCGCCGGTTCTCTGCTCGGGCGCCAGCGTCAGCCGCAGGCTGTCAGCCGTGTGTCGATCAACCATGTCAAGACCTCCTCAGGTTCGAACCTCGTCGAGGCGCCGAAGGCGCGCATTTCTAGAAAAACTCCTTGAATATCGATCTCAGCTGCGACACCACCCGGTTGAGCGCCCCGCTGCCGCGCGTCTCCGGCACCCTGTTGCGGTGGGCGTAGAGCGCCACGCCGACCGGCGTGGCGCACACCGGCGTGTTGATGTGATCGGCGAGACCCGCGACCCCGACGGGCGTTCCGCGCCGGATCGGCAGGTCGAAGATCTGCTCGGCGATCTCCGGCATGCCCTCGAGAATGGCCCCGCCGCCCGTCAGCACGATGCCCGAGTTCAAGGACTTCTCGTAGCCGGCGCGTCGAATCTCGTCCCACACCAGATGAAAGATCTCCTCCGCCCGGGGCTGCAGAATCTCGGAGAGGATTCGGCGCGCGAGCAGCCGGGGCTTGCGGCCGCCGACGCTGGCGACCTCGATGGTCTCGTCCTCGTCCACCATCGACGAAAGCGCGCACCCGTACTTGCGCTTGACCTTCTCGGCGTCGGGGATCGGCGTGCGCAGGCCGACGGCGATGTCGCTGGTGAAGTGATCGCCGCCGACCGCGACGACTGCGGTGTGCCAGAGGTGGCCCCGCTCGTAGATGGCCAGGTCCACCGTTCCGCCCCCCACGTCCACCAGCGCGACGCCGAGCTCTTTCTCGTCGGCGGTCAGCACGGCCTCGGACGCCGCCAGTTGCTCGATCACCGTGTCAACCACCTGAACGCCGGCTCGGTTTACGCACGCCACGATGTTCTGCGTGGACGACACCGAGCCGGTCACGACGTGGACGTTGACCTCGAGCCGGGCGCCCGTCATGCCCTCCGGAGCGCCGATGCCGTCCTGCTCGTCCACCACGAAGTCCTGCGGCAGCACGTGCAGGATCTCGCGCCCGCTGGGAAGCGCCACTGCCTTGGCCGCGTCGATCGCGCGCCGAACGTCGTCTCGAGTGACCTCGCGGTTCTTTCCGGCGACCGCCACGACGCCGCGGCTGTTGAACCCCTTGATGTGCGGACCGGAGAGCGCCAGGTGCACGTGGTCGATCTCGATCCCGGCCATCAGCTCGGCCTCTTCGATCGCCTTCTTGATCGAATCGACCGCAGCTTCGAGGTTGACGACGACTCCACGCTTGATGCCGCGGGACTCGGAGACACCGGTGCCGACGATGTGGAGGCTGCCGTCCTCGAGGCTCTCGCCGACCACGCAGATGACGGTCGACGTGCCGACGTCGAGCCCCACCACGTACTGCTCTCTGCGCGTCATAAACTCCTTCGAGGCCTCAGGGCCCAGGGCCCAGGCCTCTTGTTTCCTACCCGCCCGGGGCCTTCTGAGGCCTGGGGCCCGAGGCCTGGGGCCTCTGATTCCTGAGCCCTGACCCCTGAGGCCTGACATACACGCGTGCGTCGTACCGCAGATCCACGTAGTCGATCTCCGGAATCCGCTCCTTCAATGCCGGCATGAGGTCGAGGTACGAGCGCAGGCGCTCGGAAAACCGCTCGTGACCAATCCGCACGAGCGCGGTATCGCCCTTGAGCATCACGACGGCGTTGCGCGCGTCGGTCACGTCGATTTGCGATACCTGCGCGGCCAGCGACGGCCACATCTGCAGCTCGCTCATCACGCGCCCCGCCAGCGCCGCACGCGCCTGATCGACGTCGGCGCCGCGCCCGGCGCCCAACCCGTCGACGATCGGCAGATCCAGGTCGGCGTAATTGGGGCCGAACTCGTCGATGACGGCGCCCGTCGAGTCGATCAGATACAGCGCTCCCTTGATTCGCCCGATGCCCATCGGCTGCCGCTCCGAGATGGCGACCGCCAGCGTCCCGGGGAACATGCGCCGAATCGCGGCGTCGGCCACCCACGGCGAGCCGCGCAGCTTCGTGCGCCAGGCCTCGAGCTCGACGGTCATCAGGCTGGATCCCGTCAGCCCGTCGAGCAGCGCGAGGACCTCTCCACGCGACATGCGTTGGTTGCCCTGTACTGTGATGCGCGTCACGGTCAGCGCGTCCGACGCCAGCACGAAGTCCACCGCGCCATAGAGGCCCAGGCCAGCCAGCAGGCAGATCGACACGACGCGGGCAAGCATGCGCCACGACGGCCGCCACCGCTTCCGCGACGGGCTCACGCGGGATCGCCTGAAACGCTTGTCCGACGGCGCAGCGACTGGCGTCATGATCGCGCCCCCCGCGGTTCGAGCGCCTTCAGCAGACGCGGCGGCAGCGTGCCGATCGAGCCCGCGCCGAGCGTCATGACCGCGTCGCCGGGGCGCGCAACCCGCAGGATCGCCTCGACGACGTCGTTCAGTGTCGGCGCCAGGTGGACGGGACGTCCCGAGCCTCGCCGGATCGACTCGGCGAGCCGTTCGAGAGTGACGCCCGCGATCGGCTCTTCGCTCGCGGCGTAGATGTCGGTGAGGACGATCTCGTCCGCGCCGCTCAGCGCGGGGCCGAAGGCATCCATGAGTTGCGCCGTGCGGGAGTATCGATGCGGCTGGAACGCGACGACGAGGCGCCGCCCGAGCGTGACGCGGGCCGCCGCCAGAACGGCGGCGATCTCGGTCGGGTGATGCCCGTAATCGTCAACCACGAGCACGCCGCCGGCCTCGCCGTGGCGCTCGAAACGCCGCTCGGCACCATGAAAGCCGGCGAGCGCGGCGGCGACGCGATCGAACGCGAGGCCGACATGGTCGCCGACGGCGACCGCCGCGAGCGCATTCTGCAGGCTGTGCCGGCCGGGCACGGTCAGATCGAGCGGCCCGAGCGTCTCCAGCAGGTCCTTCGTCCGTCGGCGCACGACACAACGGGCGCCGAACGCGCCGAGCTCGACGTCGGATCCCTGCACGTGCGCATCGGGGCTGGCCAGGCCATAGGTCGTCACGCGGCGGGTGATCCGCGGCACGACCGCGCGGACGTTGCTGTCGTCCACGCACGCCACGACGGCGCCATAGAAGGGGACCTTGTTGGCGAAGTCCACGAAGGCCTGCTGAAGATCGGCGAGGCCCTCATAGCTTTCCATATGCTCGTCGTCGATGTTGGTCACGACGGCGATCGACGGCCACAGCATGAGAAACGACCTGTCGCTTTCATCGGCCTCTGCCACCATGTAGTCGCCCCGACCCAGACGCGCGCTGCCGTCGAATGCCGCGAGCCGCCCGCCGATGACGGCGGTCGGATCCAGCCCTGCCCGCTCGAGGACCAGCGCGATCATCGCGGTGGTGCTCGTCTTGCCATGAGAGCCCGCCACGGCGATCGAGAAGCGCAGCCGCATCAGCTCGGCCAGCATCTCGGCCCTCGGGATCACCGGGATGCCGCGCCGCCTCGCGGCGGCGACCTCCAGGTTGCCCGGACGGACGGCGGAGGAGTACACGATGACGTCGGCGTCCCCGACGTGCTCCGCCGCGTGTCCTTCGAACACCTTGACGCCGAACGCCCGCTCGAGCCGCGCCGTCACCTCCGACCGCTTCACGTCCGATCCGGTGACGGTGTAGCCCAGGTTCGCCAGCAGCTCGGCGATCCCGCTCATCCCGATGCCGCCGATCCCGACGAAATGAACCCGCCGGGTGCCGCCGAGCATCACCGCCACGTACGATTCACCGCGCCAGCTCCAGCGCCTTGTCGACGATGACGCTCGCGGCGTCCGGCCGCGCCAATCGCGCAGCCGCCTCACCCATTCGCCGGCGCTCCGCCGGGTCCCCGAGCAGCGCCAGGATCTCCGCCGCCAGCCGATCCCCGTTCAGCTCGCGCTGGTCGATCATTCGCGCCGCACCCGCCCTGGCGAGCGCCTCGGCGTTCTTCCGCTGGTGGTCGTCGGTGGCCCCCGGAAACGGGACGAGGATCGACGCCCGTCCCGACGCCGTGAGCTCCGCCAGCGTCGTCGCCCCCGATCGGCAGACCACGAGGTCTGCCGACCTCATCTCCCGATCCATCGTGAACAGGAACGGCTCCACGCGGGCCTCGAGCCCGGCACGCCGGTACCCATCCCTGACCACCTCCAAATCGCGTTCTCCCGACTGATGCGTGACGCCCACTGCAGGTGCAGCGGCAGCCAGCCGCGCCGCTGCCTCCACCATGGCCATGTTGAGCGCGTGCGCGCCCTGAGAGCCGCCAAAGACTAGAACCCGGGCCGCCCCTGGCGGCGACTTGTGTTCCCCATGTGACTCCTTCCGAAGAAACTCCGGCCGGACCGGATTACCCGCGACAAACGCCTTTCTCCCGAACACGCCGACGCTGTCCTCATATGTGACGGCAGCCGCGCTCACCAGCGGGGCGAGCAGGCGGTTGGTGAAACCTGGCACGGCGTTCTGCTCCATGAGCAGCGTCGGAAGGCCGCGCAACGCGGCCAGCGCGACGACCGGCCCCGAGCTGTAGCCGCCGACGCCGATCACGATCGATGGCCGGCGGCGCGATAACACCGACCACGCGTCCACGGCGCTCATCGGCAGGAGCAGCAGGCCGCGCAGCAGCGACCGGAAGGATTTCCCCTTCAGCCCCGCGCTGCGGATGACCTCCAGCGGAAACCCCTCGTGCGGCACCACGCGCGACTCCACCCCGGCCGCCGTTCCGACAAACACCACCTGTGCGTCGGGCACTCGCGCCATGAGCGCCCGCGCCACGGCGATGCCCGGATACAGATGCCCTCCTGTCCCGCCACCGGCGATCAACACGGACAGTGCCACTCACCACCCTCGCACCTTCGCACCCTTGCACCCTCGCACCGACATTTGTCGAGCTCGCACCCGCATCACCCCGTTTCATGCTGCGACACGTTGAGGAGCACGCCCACACCCAACAGACTGATGAGCAGCGATGACCCGCCCGAACTGACGAGCGGAAGGGGAATCCCCTTGGTCGGCAGCAAGCCGAGCACGACGCTGATGTTCACGAGCGCCTGCACGGCAATCATCGTCGTGAGCCCGAGGGCGAGAAACGATCCGAACGCGTCCGGCGCCCGCATCGCGATTCGCAGGCCGCGCCACGCGATGACGCAGAAACAGATGAGGACCGTGGTGGCGCCGATCAACCCGAGCTCTTCGCCGATGACGGCGTAGATGAAATCGTTGTGGGGCTCGGGGAGGAAGTGGAGCTTCTGGACGCCGCCCATCAGGCCGCGCCCGAACACGCCGCCCGTGCCGACGGCGATGAGGGACTGAATGACCTGATACCCCTCGTCGCGGGGATCCGCCCATGGATTCCAGAATGCAAGGAGCCTGCGCTGGCGATAGGGCACGCTCACGATGACGAAGTACAGAACGGGCAAGATCGCGAGCGCCGCGCCAATGAGGTAGCGGTAGTTCAATCCGGCGGAAAACACCATCGTGGTGACGATGAGGAGCAGTGAGAGTGCGGTGCCCAGATCCGGCTGAAGCAGGATGAGGCCGCTCATCGCCCCGACGATGATGCCGATGGGCAACAGCGAATAGGAGAGCTCGTCGATGCGATGCATCCGGCGCTCGAGCGTGAGCGCCGCGAACAGGATCGCCGCGATCTTCGCGAGCTCCGACGGCTGAATGCCGAGGCCCCCGAGGTTGAACCATCGACTCGCGCCCTTGACCGGGGTGCTGAACAGGACGAGCACCAGCAGGACGCCCACGACGCCGGTGAGGGACCAGATGAACGCCTCGTTCCGGTACGTGCGGTAGTCGATCCGCATGGCGACGGCCACCCCGGCCAGCCCGAGCACGGTCCAGAGCGCCTGCTTCGTCAGAAACATGGAGGCCTGGCCGAACTTGTCGAAGGCCACGGCGGCCGAGGCGCTGTACACCATCACGACGCTGACGCAGATGAGCAGCGCCGTCGCCGTGAAGAGGATCCGATCAGATTTGAGCTTCCGCGCCATTTGCCAGCTTCCCCCTGCCCCCTGCCCCCTGCCCCCTTGCCCCCTACAGGCCCATCTCCCAGCGACCGAAAGTCCTTGCACGAGCTGGACGGGTCGAGATCGATTAAGATCCCGATCCCCGCGCGCCCGAAGCTGCGCAGCAGCGTAGGCGTAAGCGGTCAGCAGTCATCAGTCGGCCGTGGGGCGGGACACCAACCTCGCAGACCGGGGTAGCCTGCGTTCCCAGCGGTTAGCTCCCACTCGCGCCAGCCGACTGACGACTGCTCACAGCTCACACCTCACTCGCCGCGCACGCTGAAGCGTGCGCTCTACCTGTAGCCGCGTTTCCTCGCCGCGCACGCTGAAGCGTGCGCTCTACCTGTAGAGCGGCGGCTTCAGCCGCCGCGTTTCCGCAAACGATCCACCTCCTCCTTGAACACTCGTCCCCGCTCCGCGTAGTCGCGGAACCAGTCGAAGCTCGCGCATGCCGGCGCCAGGAGCACGACGCCATCGGGTCGTGCGGCCTCGTACCCCCGTTCCACGGCCTCGCGCATCGTCGACGCCTCGACGACCGGAAGGAGATCGGAGAGCGCCTCTCGCACCAGGTGAGCGGACTCACCCAATGCGACGACCGCGCGGCCGCGCGCGGCGAGCGCAGGCCGCAGGTCGCGAAGGTCGCCTCCCTTGAAGCGTCCCCCGACGAGCGCCACGACCCCGCGCGGAAAACTCTCGATCGACAGGCGCGCCGCCTCGACGTTTGTGGCCTTCGAGTCGTTCACGAACGCGACGCCGCCGACGCGGCCCGCCGGTTCCATCACGTGCTCGAGGCCGCGGAATCCGTGGAGCGCACCGGTGATCGCCGTCCTCGGCATGCCCGCCACGGTCGCGACCGCAGCGGCGGCAACGACGTTGCCAAGCATGTGGCGTCCTGTCAGCTCGACGGCTGATACCGGAACGAGCCGCTCGGACGCCGTCGCGCTCCTGCGCACGATCCAGTCACCCTCGACCGAGAAGCCGTCGGCCGTAGAGCCGAACGGCGAGAAACCAACGCGCGTGGCCGCGATGCCTTCGCTGGCGGCCATCACCACCGGATCGTCGACATTGACGACAGCCCAGTCTCCCGCCCGTTGACTGGAGAAGATGCGTGCCTTGGCCGCCGCATAGGCCTCGACCGAGTGGTGCCGGTCGAGATGATCGGCCGCGAAGTTGAGCCACACCGCAATCCATGGGCGGAATGTCGTGGTGGTCTCGAGCTGAAAGCTGCTGACCTCGACCACGTGAATGGTGTCCGGCGTCGATCCGTCTACCTGCGATGAAAGCGGCACGCCGATGTTGCCTCCGACGAGAACCTTCCGTCCGCTCGCCGCCGCCACCCGCCCGAGAAGGGTCGTCGTGGTCGATTTCCCTTTCGTCCCGGTGATGGCGAGGATGGGACCTTGCAGCCAGCGCGACGCGAGCTCCACTTCCCCGATCACTTCCACGCCGCGCCGCCGGGCCGTAGCGAGCGCCGGCTCTTCGGGAGGCACGCCGGGGCTCGTCACGATCAGGTCGGCGGCCTCGAACGTCGCCTCCCGGTGCCCGCCCAGTTCGAGCTCGATGCCGGCCCCGCGAAGTTTCGCGGCGTCGTCGAGCTGCCCGCGGCGTTCGGTCAGGATCACGCGCGCACCCCTTCGGACCAGCAGTTCCGCTGCCGCCGTGCCGCTGCTGGCTGCTCCCACCACGACCACGCGGCGTCCGCGAACCGAGAAGTCTCCATCTCCCACACCATCACCGCAGCTTCAATGTCGTCAAAGCGAACAGCGCGAAGATCACGGCGAGGATGATGAACCGCGCGATCACCTTGGGCTCGCTCCATCCCATCAGCTCGAAGTGGTGATGCAGCGGAGCCATCTTGAACACGCGCTTTCCCGTGAGCTTGAACCAGGCGACCTGGATGATGACCGAGAGCCCTTCGAGCACGAAGACGCCGCCGACGATCGGCAGGAGCAGCTCCTGCTTGATGAGGATCGCGACGGTCCCGATCGCGCCGCCGAGCGCCAGCGAGCCGACGTCGCCCATGAAGACCTCGGCGGGGTACGAGTTGTACCAGAGGAAACCGAGGCTCGCCCCGACGAGCGCACCGCAGAAGATCGTCAGCTCGCCAGCCGGCGGGAAGCGGACGAGAAGCAGGTAGTCGGCGAGCACGGCGTGGCCGGTCACGTAGGCCAGCGCCGTGAACGCGGCAGCCGCGATGCCGAAGGTGCTGATCGCCAGCCCGTCCAGGCCGTCCGTCAGGTTGACGCCGTTGCTCGCGCACACCAGCACGATCACGGCGAACAGCACGTAGAAGTACCCGAGATCCGGAATCAGGTTCTTGAAGAACGGGAAGATCAGCCGCGTGTTGTACAGCGACGGCGTCTGCTCCGAGAGGTAGAGCACCGCGAGGCCGACTCCCGTGGCCACGAGGACCTGCCCGGCGACCTTGTAGCGCGGAATCAAGCCGTGGTGGGAACGGCGCGTCA
>DASTDQ010000522.1:0-11060 GCA_035710305.1 Vicinamibacterales bacterium
CGCGCGCGGACGATCCGGCCTGAACGTGTGGATTCCAGTCCGTGAAGAGACGACGACCGTTCAGGCGCTGGCCGGCCGCGGATGGGCCGTGGCAGCGGGCGAGCGGTTCCGTCTTCAGAGTCCGCCGGCCATCAGGGTGACGACGGCGGCGCTCACGCCGGAGGATGCTCGACGCTTCGCGGCCGATCTTGCGGCGTCGGCTCGCCCGGCCGCGTCGGTGCATGCCTGAGGCGCCGGGCTACTGCGGCTCCATCAACCACACTTCCGTGTTCATGTGAACACCGTCGGTTCTGAGCAGCTGGCCATCGGCCGTAATGTCGAACGGCTGATTCGTGCCGGTGAAGGTCGCCTGAGTGAGCCTGGCCGGGGCGCCACCGGCGATCGGAACGACGTAGATCTCCTGGCTGCCCGACGGTCCCACCGTCCAGTACGCGACCCGCGTTCCATCCGGCCACCAGACGGGCCACCCGCCCGTCGGTGCCAGCCGGCGCGCGCCCGTGCCGTCGGCGGCCACGACGAAGATCCCGGCGCCTGCGGATCGCTCCGGGCTGTACGCGATCCATCGTCCGTCCGGCGACCAGCGGGGCGTGGTGGATGGAGTATCCGTGAGCCGGCGTGCCGGCCCTCCATCCAGTGGCGCCACATGCACGCGGGTCACGTTCGTCTCGGTCCTGGCGAATGCCACCCATTTGCCGTCAGGCGACACATCGGCATAGGCGTCGTCTTCCTCGCGAGCCGGCGTGACCGGCGCTGGAGGACCACCTGCGCGCGACACTCTCCAGACGCGATCGGGCTGGGAGCTCCACGTCGAGTAGATCACCGTGTTTCCGTCGGGTGTGAACCGCGGGTAGATTTCCGGGAGAGTCCCGGATGTCAGGCGTCGCGACATGCCCCCGGTCAGCGGCACGATCCAGATGTGCCACGATCCGTCCGCCTCGAGTCGGCTCACCGCCGCTTCCGGCTGAGTGGGCGAGGAGGCCGGCGCCCAGAGGTACGACGAATGTCCCTCGAGCTCCCGCGCCTTTCCGAGTTCTGTGTCCTGGAGCAGCAGGAGATACCGGTACCGCGAATTCGAAAAGGCGATCGTTCCGTCGCGCGACATGCTGGGGAACTCGTCGGGGCCGGGTCCTGTCGTCAGCCGAACCGGTGCCTCGCCGCGCGTGTTCATCAGCCACAAGTTCGTGGCCCCTCCACGGTTCGAGGAGTGCACGATGCCGGATCCGTCCGGCGTGAAGACAGGGCTGTGGCTGAAGACCTCGGGTGAGTCCTGCCATACGCGCCTGGCCTGCCCGCCCGAGGCCGGAACGATCCAGATCTCTCCGCTCACGCCCCCCATGCTGCGTTCGACGGCGAGCTGCGAACCGTCGGGCGACCAGGCCAGCTGGCCGAACCCGATGTAGGTCGCATCGGCCTCCAGGACGACCTGCACGCTGCCTCCGTTGGCGCTCGAGACGACGACGGCTGGCGCCATCCCGGGCTGCTGACGTACGAACGCGATGCGCATGCCGTCAGGAGACCACGCCGGGGCCCTGCCACCGCGCACGATTGGCACGATGGCGCCGCCGAACGCAGGAGTCGTGCAAATCTCCGGCTCGTCCTCTCTGCCCGGCTGCAGCCTGGTGAAGAGAATCGTTTCACCGTCGGGAGACAGCTGCGGCCCGCTCTCGGTGGCCGCGTCATTGGTGACGCGAACACGGCCGCCTCCGGCGGCGCGGCTGAGGAAGATGTCCGATTGCCCGTTCTCGACGGAGGTGTACGCGATCATTCTCGCGTCGGACGCAAGCGAGGCGCGATCGGCGACCTCACTCGTGGACAGAAAGAGTCGCAGGCGGTAGTCGGGCCTTTCACGATCGGGGGTGCCGCGTTCCCGAATGGCGAACCCGACGACCGCGATGACCGCGGCGGCCCCCGCCAGCGCCGCCCATCGCGCCAGCCGGCCGGCGCGTCGAGGGACCACCGCCGGCGGAAGCGCCTGACTCGACATCGACGCGCGCTGCAGGCGTTTCAGATCGACCCGCATCTCCGCCGCGCTCTGGTATCGAGTCTCTCGGTCCTTGTCGAGCGCCTTCCCAATGACGTCACCGAGCAGCGATGGAACGGCGGGATTGATCCGCATGGCCGATTCGGGCGTCTTGTTCAAGACCGAATCGAACACCACGGCGGCTGTCGAGCCGCCAAACGCCGGCTTGCCCGTCACCATCTCGTAGAGGACAGTGCCGAACGAGAACAGGTCGGTGCGCTCGTCCACATCCTCGCCGCGTGCCTGCTCGGGCGACATGTAGGCAGCCGTGCCAACGGCCATGCCGGGAGTACTGAGCGGCGGAGCAATGGTGGGCAGCACTGACTGGTCGGCGCTTTCCAGATGCTGCTTGGCCAGTCCGAAGTCGAGCAGTTTGACGTGCCCGTCCGACGTGATGAACACGTTTCCCGGCTTGAGGTCGCGATGAATGATGCCGGTGCGGTGGGCCTTGTCGAGCGCGCTGGCGATCTCGATTCCGAACGTCAGGACTTCGTCGACCTCGAGTGGTCCGCCACCGAGCCGGTCTGCGAGAGTCATCCCGTCGAGCAGCTGCATCACGATGAAGCAGGTGCCCTCGTGCTCTCCGATGTCGTAGATCGCGCAGATGTTCTCGTGCTCGAGGGCGGCGACCACCCGGGCTTCCCGCTTCAGCCGCTCGAGGGCACGCTGGTCCCGGGCGAACGTCTCAGACAGGAACTTCAGCGCCACGAGCCGTCCGAGCCGCAGGTCCTCGGCTTTGAACACGACGCCCATGCCGCCGCTGCCGAGTTTTTCGACGATGCGGTAGTGCGAGACCGTCTGGTCGATCACCGGAGGGCCTCACGCTGTCTCGTGCGCAATGCCCCCGAAGTCTACCTCCGAAGCTCGCTTGTGTCGGTGATTTCGCCAAGACTTGTCATGAGCACGATCGGCCGTTTAGTGAGCGCGGCGGTGGCCGCAGTCCCCCAACACAAGCGAGTAGCAGAGAACACCTCTCGACAGCCGTGCTACCTTTGACCGACCCCGGCGAGTTCTCGAGCAACTAGTGGCCTCCAAGCGATCCAGGAAATCGACACCTTCGCTCTTCGATCTTGCCGACGCCGACGCGGCGGGCAGCCCGCCGCCGCCCGGCGGCGCCCAGGGCGTCGCGCTGCACGAGGCAGCCCAGAGCCGGTACCTGAATTACGCGCTCTCGGTCATCACCGCGCGCGCGCTCCCCGACGTCCGCGACGGCCTCAAGCCCGTTCAGCGCCGCATCCTCTTCACCATGTGGCAGCAGAACCTCACGGCCGACGCCAAGCACCGCAAGTGCGCGAAGGTCGTCGGCGACACGATGGGGAGCTACCACCCGCACGGAGAGGTCGCGCTCTACGAGACGCTGGTCCGCATGGCCCAGTCCTTTTCGTTGCGGTACCCCCTCGTTGACGGCTCGGGCAACTTCGGGTCGCTCGACGGCGACAGCGCGGCGGCCATGCGCTACACCGAGTGCCGGCTCGCGCGGATCTCGGACGAGATGCTGACCGAGATCGAACAGCGCACCGTTCCCTTCCGGCCCAACTATGACGGCACGAAGTCCGAGCCGGTCGTCCTGCCGGCGCGGGTGCCGAACCTGCTCGTCAACGGCGCCACCGGCATCGCGGTCGGCATGGCCACCAACGTGCCGCCGCACAACCTCGGCGAGGTGTGTACCGCCCTGGTCAAGCTGCTCGACAACCCGGATCTGAGCAGCGCCCAGTTGTGCCGCTACGTCAAGGGGCCCGACTTTCCGACCGGCGGTCAGATCCTCAACTCAGTCGACGAGCTGAAAGACATCTACAAGACCGGATCCGGCACGGTGCGCCTGCGCGCCACGTGGGACGAGGGTCCCGAGACGCGGAGCAGCCAGACGATCTACATCGAGAGCATCCCGTACTCGGTGAACAAGGCCGCCCTCGTCGAACGCATCGCGGAGGTGGTCCTCTCGCGCAAGCTGCCGCCGCTGCTCGATGTCAAGGACGTCTCCACCGACGACGTGCGGATCGCGCTGGAGCTGAAGCGGGACGCCGATCCCAAGATGGTGATGGCGTACCTGTTCAAGAACACGCCGCTCCAGATCAACGTCATCGTCAACCTCACGTGCCTGATCCCGACCGAGAACGCGGAAGTCGGCCGTCCCGAGCGGCTCGACCTGAAGACGATTCTCTGGCACTTCCTCCACTTCCGGCTCGAGGTGGTGACCAACCGTCTCGAGCACGAGCTCGAGTCGCTGAAGAAGCGGATCCACATACTCGAGGGTTTCGAGAAGGTCTTCGACGCGCTCGACGAGATCATCCGCATCATCCGCAAGTCGGACGGCAAGGCGGATTCCGCCGCGAAGATCATGAAGCGGTTCGATCTGGACGAGGAACAGACCGACGCGATCCTCGAGCTGAAGCTGTATCGGCTGGCGCGGCTCGAGATTCTCGTCATCCAGAACGAGCTCGCCGACAGGCGGAAGCGCGCGCGCCAGATCTCGGGCCTGCTCAGGGACGAAGACAGCCGATGGAAGCTCGTGCGCGAGGACATCGAGGAGATCCAGGAGCGCTACACGAAGAGCGACAAGCGGCGCACGCTCATCGAATCGGAGGAAGAGGTCGCCTTCACCGCCGACGACTTCATCGTCGAAGAAGACAACGTCGTGATCGTGTCGCGCGACGGATGGGTGAAGCGACAGAAGGAAGTCCGCGATCTCTCGACCACGCGTCTCCGGGAAGGCGACGCGGTGCTCGCCGTGCTGCAGGGGAGCACGCGCGCCACCGTCGCGTTCTTCACGAACCTCGGCGCGGCCTACACGTCGCGGATAGACGACGTGCCTGCCTCGACGGGCTATGGCGAGCCGGTGCAGAAGCTGTTCAAGCTGCGCGACGGGGAGCACGTCATCGCCGCCATGAGTCTGGATCCACGCGCAGCCGGCGAGATCACGCCCAGGAGCTCGAAGCGTAGAGGCGGGCCTTCAGACCCGCCTGCGGACATTCCCCCTGTCCACGCCATCGCGGTGACGAGCGATGGCTACAGCCTGCGCTTCGGCCTGGATTCATTCGTCGAGCCGAGCACGCGCGCCGGCCGCCGGTATGCGCGCCCGGCCGGAGAGGCCGAAGTGGTCGGCGTGGCGCGGATTACCGGCGACGAGGTCATCATCGCGGCGACGGCGGAGGCGCGCGCCATCCTGTGCCGGGCCGACGAGGTCAACTTTCTCTCCGGTCCCGGCAAGGGCGTGATTCTGATCAAGCTGGCGGCCAAGGACCGTGTGCTCGGATTTCTGGCGTCGACCGGCGACCGCGACATCATGCGCGTCGAAACGAGCCGGGGCGCCGAGCAAACGATCAGCACGACCAAGTACGAGGTCACCGGGCGCGGCGGCAAGGGGCGCGAGCTGCTGCAACGCGGACAGTTCACGCGCGTGATTCCGGGTGAGGTCGAGAATCCGTTGCCGCTCTCCCCGGCGTGACCGGACCGATCCCTCACTCGCGGCCCGACATCAGCCGGCGCCAGACCCTCCACCTCCGGCCGCGCCGCCCCCGCCGCCTCCTCCGCCATGGCCGCCGCCGGGAGACCCGCCGTACGCCACGAACGCATGGAACGATCCGCCGGCATCCGACGCGGCCTCTGCCTGGAACCAGGGCGGCACGAGCGATGGCCGGGTCTTGGCGAACTTCGCCCACGCCGCAGCCAGGCCGAGCGCGACAGCAAACGGCAGCACGCCGCTCGGCGACTCCGCGCCGAGGTGCGCCTGTTCGCGAGCGACCTCCTTCAAGTGCCTCTGATACGCTCGCCACCGTTCACCGGCACGCTGTCCGGTGTCCGACAGTTGCGTCGTTGCCCCCTGGAAGATGAATCCCGCCAGCGCGACCACGATGACGGCGGCGGGAACCATCAGGGGCCAGCCCCGATACTGCGGAACCAGCGCGACCGCCACGACGAAGAGGCCGGCGGCGCCAAGCAGGAGGAGGCCGAGCGACACGGCCCCGAATCGAGTATGCACGGCCTTGCGCCTGGCGTCGACGAGACCCATCGCCGTCATTTCTGTGTGTACGGCGTCCCGGAATCGCCCGAGGCGCGCCTGCAATCGGCGTCTCGCCTTGGACAGCGACACCTGCCGCTCCTGCTCCTGCGCGCCGCCGAACGCGAGGTCGAGCGCCACCTGCTCGTGACCCGCCAGTGACAGCCTGGCGCCACGGCGATCCAGCGAATACGTTCGCTGGCCCAACGTCCGAGGTTCTTCCTTGATGACAATCGCGCCTCTGTCGGCGATCGAGAGCAGCGTGGCCATGGCGTTAGCCAGCGACACACGGCCGTCGGCGGCGAGCGCCCCGGCGATCGCTGGAGGATTCGAATCTGGAGGCGCCGTGCTCGTTCCTGCAAACGTCGTGTCGCGCCGGGGCTGGTCGTCGCGCAGCCGCAGCGACCACAACAGGACGAACCCCGCTACAGCAACGAGCGCGGCAGCCCAGAGCCATGAAGGGGCGAGCGCATCGGCGCGCTCCCGCGCGGCCTGCCAGAGGGGCGGCGACGCGATGACGCTGCCCGGCGCGAAGGACAACCGCGCCTCCACCCAGCCGTTCTTGCCGATGCCAGAAGCCCGCAGCCGTACGGTTTGGTCCTGAGCGCGATCATCGGCGGCACTGGCGCTGAACTGTGTCCACGGAACGGCGGCACGTCTCGACTCGACAGCCGGCGGCCGCGCGAGCGGCGCCGGAAGCTCGATCTCGATCGTGCTGCTGTCGATCGCATACTCGTGCTGCTGGGGCAGCGCGCGCCAGGCGAGGAGGTCGCCGTCCTCGCTCTGGCGCACGACGCCTTCGACGCGGTAGGCGAGCGTAAAGGTGTGTGTCGAGTTGGAGACCGGCTCGGCAAAGTGCCACTGCACTCGCAGCCGCGAGTTGCCTCCGAGCTCGACCTGTCCAGGCTGGTTCCCCGTCGGCAGCGCACGACCGTCCATCGTCGCGCGCACGACCTCGATCGAATCGGTGCCTCGTCTCGGGATCTCCCTGAACACGAACGTGAACGGACCGTCGACGAAACGGAAGACGACGGTCTCGGTGACTTCGACGGTCCCGCCAGCAAGGATCCGTATGTGGGAATCGAAGCGCTCGGCGGAATAGCTCTTCGCCTCGGCGGGCACCGCGCTCAGGCCGGCGAGCCAGAGCAAAAGCAGAAACACCCGGGGTTTCATAGGCGGCCTACCTCGATCCGAAAGGGTCAGTCCCCTCATGAGTTGACCGGTGTCATGGGGTCTGACCCCGCACCAGATAAGGATACGCTGCGGCTGGCGCGCCCGTTCGGGCGGGGCCCTTTCAGGCCTGCAACGAAAGGGGGGCTACGGCTCGGGCGAAAGGACGATCTGGATTCTCTTTCTGAAGCGGACAGGGGCGCCGTCGAGACGGGCAGGGTGAAACGCCCAGCTCTTCACCGCTGCCAGAACCATTCTGTTGTAGGCGGGTTCGAACCCTCCTGTCAGCTCTGCCGACTCTACTGCGCCGGTCGCGTCGATGACGACGTCGAGCTCGCCCGTGCGCGCAGTTCTGATGCGTCCCGGAAACGGCGGCAGGTCCTGCTTGACTGCGATCGGCTGCACGACGTCCGCCGAATCCTTCGTGTAGGGCTCATGTGAGAACAGGACGGGACGCGCGGGAGCGGGCGGCGGCGGCACGATTGGAGCCGGCGGAGGCGGAGGAGGCGGCGGCACCGAACGGACGGCCAGGTCGTTGAAGCCCATGGCGAGCACGCGCAGGTCAGCGAGCGGAGGCTCGCCTGCTGCCTGACCCAGGTCCGGATCGGATAGCGCACGGAGCACCTCCGAAAAGCCCGACGCCGCCGCCGCATACTCGCGTCGATCGAAGTCGGCCTTCGCCAGAACGTAGCGCTCTTGAATGAACGAGGGCAGCAGACGTTTGCGTGATTCGGTGAAGAGCATCCGTACTCGTGGGGGCGTGTCTTCCGCGCTCGGACGGTACAGCGGCTGTCGCAGGAGCATCGTCTCGACGGCGGCGGCGGCTTCCTCGACGTTCCCGAGCGCGACCAGACAGAGCGTGCGATACAGTTCGAGCGACTGCCGGTCCTGCAGCGGCGGATCGCCCGACAGCAGTGTGCTCAGCATCGACAGCGCGCCTTGGTACTCGGCCGACGCGTACAACTGGCGGGCAGCCGCGAAGGAGTCTTCACCGGCGAGCCGCATCGGCGTTGCGAGCACGATCGCCAACGCGCACGTTGTCGCAGCGGCGTGGGCGCGCAGGTTCATTTCGCCCTCAAGTCGACCGCGAGCCTGGCCGTCTCTCCAACAGTCACCGTGACGAACGACCGCCGTTCGCCAAGATCGGGGTGACGGAATACCACCTCGTGAACACCAACCGGCACCTGCAGGTTTCCGATCGGCGTTTCTCCGACGGGTCTTCCCTCGATGAAGACTTCCGCCCACGGCACGGCATTGACCGCCAGCACGCCCGTGGGCCACTCGAGGCTCACTGACGTCACGCGGCCGGCCGTGACCTGCACGGATCGCCGCGCGCGGACACCGAGCGTTCCGTTCACGATGTCGAGATCATGGCGTCCTGCCGGCAGCATGATTCGCTCGACCTGACTGGTGCCCAGCAATCGCTCGTTCTCGAGGATCTGCACCTCGGCGGGCGCCGCGATGGTGATCCATCCTCCCGTGCCCGGTTCCCGTCCTGCAGGGGCCGCCACCGTCGCGACGACGGGCGCAGGCGTCCTCGGCTCGACAACAGGGCTGGGGGTCACCGGACTCTCCCGCAGCTCGAGATAATGCGAGATCTCACTGCCGGCGCGGATGGTCACCGGAATACGCCGTCGTTCCTGTTTCGCAATCAGCTCCACCACGTGCTCTCCGCCGGGGAGGTCGAGCACGAGCGGCGTCGCCCCGCGGGACACGCCGTCGACGACGACGGCAATGCCTGCCGGGTTGGTGGTGATCGAGAACGATCCCGTCGATGCAGGGCGAGTCGGCCATGAAAAGCCGGCGACGACGAGGATCACCTGCGTGCCCAGCGCGAGCGCGACAGCGGTCGCAACCCAGAGCCGGCGCGTCCAGTCCTCCGGCACCGCGACGGCTCGGCTGCCGGAATACGACTCACTCTGGACGAACGTGCCCGCATCACGGCCGTTCCCGCCGTTACTGTCGGGAGCGGTTTCCTCGGAGACTGCCGGCGACGGACCGGACGCTGGCGTCGGTGGTACCCACGGCGACTTGTTACGATCGAGGAACGCTCGCATCGCCTCGATCCGAGGCCCGAGATCGACGACGGAGTCGTCGTCTGCGCCGAACTGGTCCAGTCCAGCCGCGAATTCGCCCTGCTCGTCGTCGCCTTCTTCGGCAGCCTGCGACGGAGGACGTGCGTCGTCCTCAGCACAGAGAGCCAGGAAAGTGTGCACGGCTTCCCGCTCTGCTTCCGGATCTTCGCGACCCAGTGCGTGGTGAAGCGCGTCACGCGCCTCGACGGGGGACGCGAAGGAATCCTTCGGGTCGAGCTGCAGCGCGCGCAGCAGCCATGAATAGAGAGGCGGAGGCAAGAGTTGAAGGCGATCACCCTCCGTCCGCACGGCGGCCTCGCCGAGCGCCCGTCCGATACCGCCCGGATAATCGGTCGTCGTCAGAGGGCGACCAAGCACCAGGGCCAGCGCCACGGTGCCGAGCTGGGTCACGTCGGAGCGAGCGTCGATCGGCGGATCTCCGGCCGTCACCGGCACGGCGACGCGCAGGTCCGACCAGTTCCGCTCCGGCGAATATCGGAGCTGCTCGACAACCGCCCCGAGCACGGGCTCGACGAGCACGAGGCGGCCGGCGGGCGTCATCACGATCCGCTCGGGCCCGATGACGCCAATCGGGAGGCCGTGCAGCTCGTCGTGCCAGGCCGCCACCGCGTGGACGAGCTGTCGAAGGAGGCAGCGGGATGCCGCGATCGCGAGCGGAACCGACTTTGTCCTGGCAGCGGCAAGGAGCGTCGAGAGCCTTGTGCCCCTCACGCAATCAGAGGCGATGACGAGGGTGCGAGACGGGTGGACGACGTCGATCGCCCTCGTCCGTGCAACGGACTCGTGCCGAAAACCGGAAAGGCGGCCGAACCGCTCGCGAAGCGCGGGTTCGACGGACGGAACGGCAGAGAGCGTTGCTTTCAGCCGAAGCAACTCCAGCGGCTCGGCGCGCGCATCGGTCGTGCGAGTGCGTTCGCCGAACTCGTCTGTAAATACTGGATGAGCTACGGACGCGCCCGACTCCAGGACGGCAGGGAACATATGGTTCAGCCGGTGCCGCGGCCTGCCAATCCTGTGCCGATGCCAAAGCGGCGAGAGCGGCCCACATCTCGCGGATCGACGCGCGCGACGTGTACGGAATGCGGTCGGGCGCGTCGTGTAATTCGCGTCGCGGTACCGATGACAGCGTGCGACCGTCAGGCCAGGTCGTCAGCGCGGCGGGCTGGAGCTCTCGTACACGACTTTCCCGCCCACCATGGTCAACACGGGCTTGATGTCCTTGATCTGGTCGGGAGGAACCGTGAGGTAATCGCGATCCAGCAGCACCAGGTCGGCCAGCTTGCCAGGCTGGATGGACCCGAGGTCGTTTTCCCGGAAGACGAAGTACGCGTTCTTGCGCGTATGCGCGATGAGCGCGTCCTCGCGGCTGACCGGCTGGCGTATCACCTTCATTCCCCCGGCCATCCTGCCGGTCACGGCGAAGTACAACGTCGTGAACGGCAGGTACTGATTGGCTGCGGTGCCGTCGCTGCCGAGACCCCAGGTGATTCCGCTGCCCTGGATGGTCGCCAGCGGCGGCATGTCGTTGGCGCCGTCGCCGAACCCTTCGTGCATGATGCCGCCGTTGATGACCGCCCATGGATGCACGGCCGCGTACATCCCCAGCTTCTGCATGCGCGCGAGCTGCGAGGCATTAATCTGGTTGACGTGCGCCAGCGCCCACCGCAGGTTTCTGATCGGGTACTCCTTGTTGACGGCCTCGATCTGGTCCAGGAACGCGTCGATCGTGTCGCGCAGCTCCGCGTGCACGTGCAGAGGCAGCCCGGCCTTGGCAATC
>DASTDQ010000523.1:0-3156 GCA_035710305.1 Vicinamibacterales bacterium
AGGGCCATTGGCGCTTTCCCCGGAGATCGAGGCGTTCCGCAGGCAGTTCGAAGAGATCTCCGCTGAAACCGACACTCTCGTGGCGCCACTGAGCGAAGCCCAGTTCGGCTGGCAGCCTGCGCCGGGCGTCTGGTCGATCGCTGAGTGCCTCGAGCATCTCAACGCGTCGGCCCGATTCTATCTGCCCGCGCTCGACGAGGGGATCGCCGACGCCATTCGCCAGGGCGTGTACGCCGAGGGACCGTTCTCTTACAACTGGATCGGCCGGTTTTTTGCCCACGTGATCGAGCCGCCGCCGCGGGTGCGCCTGAAGTCGATGCTCCACACGCAGCCGGGGCCGCAGCGGCCGAAGCGCGAGACGCTGGCGGGCTTTCGCGCCTACCAGGTGCAGTACATCGACCGCCTGCGGCAGGCCAACGGCCTCGACCTGGCGCACGCGCGCGTGCGATCTCCCATCTCGGCCTGGATCCGGATTCCGCTGGGCTCGGCGTTCGCCGCGGTAACAGCGCACGAGCGGCGCCACATCTGGCAGTTGCGCAAGACGCTCGGGATGGCCGGCTTTCCGAGATAATGACTCGATGCCGGCGCTCCGGTATGTCTACGTTCTCGCACTGGCGGTCTGGCTGGGCGGGATGATCCTGCTGGGCACCGTCGTCGCGCCGCTGACGTTCCAGGTGCTCCAGGCCAGCGACCCCGACACCGGCCGCGTCCTCGCGGGCGAGCTCTTCGGCGCGGTCCTCAACCGATTCCACGTCGTCGCCTACGGGGCAGGCGCCCTGCTGCTCGTCACGCTGGTCGCCATGGCCATTCTCGGTCCGCGCCCGCGCAGCTTCGCCGTGCGGGCCGCGATCATCTCCAGCATGCTGCTCGTCGCGCTCTATTCAGGACTGGTGGTCCTGCGGGAAGTCGACGCGATTCAACTGGCCGCGGGCGTCCTGCCGTCCACGCTGCCCGCCGGCGACGCGAGGCGTGTGCGCTTCGACGCCCTGCATCAGCTCTCGACGCGGCTGATGGTGTTCAACATCGTGGGCACGCTCGCGCTGCTTGGCTGGGAAGCAAGGGAGCACTAAACAGGGAGCAGGGGGCAGGGGGCACGGGACGCGGCGGCGTCGATGGTATAGTCAACGCTTGTCGATGCTCGACGAGATCACCCAGGCCGTGCTCTCCCGGGAGGAAGTCGCCCGGTACCTGCAAGGCACACACGGTGAAAGCGGCCGTGCGGCGCGCGAGCGAATCGAGGGCTATCTCGACGAGCTCAAGACGACGCAGCGGTATTCGATCTATCGTGCGCTCAAGCACCCGCTGTACCCCATCCTGCGCAAGATCGAGCGCCTGGGCGAACACGTGGACATCGTCAAAGCGGCCACGCGGGCTGGCCGCGTCGTCTACGCCTCCAATCACCGGAGCCACATCGACTACCTGTGCGAGCCGCTGGTGCTCGATGACAACGGGATCCGGCCGCCCATCATCGCCGCCGGCATCAATCTGTTCGGAGGGCCGCTCGGCCTGATCCACCGTCACGTCACCGGCGCCATCCCGATCCGGCGGAACACGAGAGACCCGGTGTATCTCATCACGCTCAAGGCGTACGTCGCCGAGATGCTCCGCTCCCACGATTTCTTCTTCTATCCGGAAGGCGGCCGCAGCTACAGCGGCGACATGAAAGTTCCCAAGACGGGACTGCTGCACGCGGCGCTGCAGGCGAGATACCCGGGCCTGCGGATCATTCCGACGGCTGTGGCCTACGACCTGGTGCTCGAGGACCACGTGCTCGCCCGCCAGGGCGTCAAGCGATCGCAGCGGGCCTTCAGCCGCGAGCTCGCGGAGCTGGTGCGCTACGCGGTCGGGTACCGGTCGCGCGCGATCGTCGCGTTCGGCACGCCGATCGACGCCGACGGCATCGACGCGGATTCCCGGCGTGCGGTGCTCGACCTGGCGCACATTGTGATGCAGGCGATCGGCAGGCTCTACAAAGTGCTGCCCACGGCCGTCGTCGCCTCCGCGATGCGTCCGTCGGTGACGCGGCGCGAGCTCGAGCAGCGCGCCGACGCGCTGATCGACACGCTCAGGGCGTCAGGCGCCAACATGGGCGTGTCCACCGGAGCCGAGGCGGTGGACGCCGCGCTCGAGCCGCTCGAAGCGCGCGGCGTCCTGGTCGTCAGCCGCGGACGCGTCCGCGTCCGCAACCGAAACGTGCTGCGCTACTACGCCCGATCGCTCGAACACCTGCTGAAGTCGCCGTCGCACCGCACCCACTGACGGCGGCGTGGCCGCGCCGGACCGATGCTCACCTTACTGTCGCGAAGCACGACCCTCAAGCGGCTTGCCTCGCAGTACGGCATGGCGACGCCGCGAAGCTTCGGGCGCCGGTTCATCGCCGGCGAGCGCGTCGAAGACGCCATCGAGGCCGCACGCGCGCTGCAGGCCAGGGGGCTCGGGGTCACGCTCGATTTCCTGGGTGAGAGCGTCGCGACGACGGAACAGGCCATGGCGGCCGCGGGCGAGTACCAGCGGCTCATCGACGTCGTCGTGGCGTCGGGCGTCGAGCGCAATCTCTCCCTCAAGCTTTCGCAAATCGGCCTCGCCATCGACCGGGCGACGTGCGTGGACAACATGCGCCGGATCCTGGATCCGGCCAAGCGCCACGACTTCTTCGTGCGCATCGACATGGAGGGGTCCGCGTACACGGAAGTCACGCTCGAGGTCCTGGAAACGCTCTGGGGGCTCGACTACCACAACATCGGCATCGTGCTGCAGTCGTATCTGTACCGGACCGAGCGCGATCTGCGCCGCATGAACGAGCTGGGCGTCCGTGTGCGCCTGGTGAAGGGCGCGTATCGGGAATCGGCGTCGGTGGCCTATCAGTTGAAAGAGGACGTGGACGGGGCCTTCCTTCGCCAGATGAGGCTCCTGCTCGACCACGGCGTCTCTCCCGCGTTCGCCACGCACGACGAGGCGCTCCTTCGGGAGATTCGGGACTACGCCGCGGAACGGCACGTGTCGAGCGATCGGTACGAGTTTCAGATGCTCTACGGCGTCCGCCGGGACCTGCAGGCCTCGCTGCGCGCCGACGGATACCGCATGCGCGTCTACGTCCCGTTCGGGCGGGAATGGTTTCCGTATTTCATGCGGCGCCTCGGGGAACGCAAGGAGAAC
>DASTDQ010000524.1:0-6107 GCA_035710305.1 Vicinamibacterales bacterium
GGAAGACCGCCGACGACGGGGGCCGGGATGTTGTAGCGGGCCAGAAGGGGAATCTGTCGCTTGAGCCCGTAGCCGGCGAACAACATCACGCCGGCAAACGCAACGGTCTGGACGAGGTCGAGACGCATCCCCGTCCGTGCCGGCTCAACGCACCCGGATCTGAATGTCCCGGCTCACCACCGAATCCGGGTTGTCGCGCGATCGCCCTTCGACGTGAATGACGTGGAGGCCAGGTTGGGCGTCCTGCAGCTGGAACCGTGCGGTGAAGCCGTAGCCGCCGCTCGAGCCCTGCAACTCGGTTGACGATCGCTCGTCCGCAATCTGCTGCACGACTCGGCCACCCTGCTCGCGCAGCTCCGCCTTGAAATCGAGCATGTGGGGCCGTGCCGTCGGCGCATTTTCGTAGAACTCGGCGAAGAGCACCACGAGATCGGCCTTGTCGAACTCGCGCCTCGCCGTCGGCGGGCCCGGAAGGACGTCGCCCAGCGGGTCCTTCGGCTTGATCGTCCACGTCTGGCCGGCCGATGCCGCCGTCAGGGACACGCCGCTCATCACCAGCGGCGCGCTGCTGAAGTCTGGCACCTCGAGGTCGTACACGACGCTGCCGGCCGTCCCCGACCTGTCTCCCGCCGCGACCCTCATCTGGTAGCGCCCCGGCGGGAGTTGCGCCTGAGACAGCACGCGCAGGCCGTGTGTCTTGACGCGCTCGTAGGTCTCCGGCTTCATCGCCATCGTGACGGTGTGGCGGTCGCCCGGGAAGACCCTGTTGTTGTTGTTCACCGTGTTGTAGACGACCTCGAGCTGCTCGTTGAACGTGCCGTCCTTCTCGACGATGTTCAGGCCTTTGATGTCGATTTCGAAGACCAGCGCCACGGCGGCGTTGGGGGCCGTGCCTTTGTAGGGCGCCGCGAACACCTTGATCGGCAATCCGGCCATCGGAATCGGACTGCCGACCGCCGCGGACACGGCAGGAGGCAGCGCGTTCGGCGACCGTGACGGAAGCAGCTGCGCCGGCGCGCGGCCGCGCGCCTCGAAGTACCCGTTGCGGTTGCGCACGCGCAGGCCCGGGCGCCTGGCGCGCACCTCGAGCTTGCGGAAACGGCCGTCCCGCCTGTCGTTGGTCGAGTAGAAGCCCAGCAGGTAATAGCTGCTGTTCTCGGCCACGATGCGGTCGAAGGCTGTGTCGAAGTCGTTGCGGTTCAGCGAGGCGAACCCGCCGGTGTTCCCGGCGAGCGCACGAAGGGTGTCCTGCGACGTGCGGAAGGAGTACTGCGAGGACTGGATGCCGGCATCGCCTATGGGTCCCTGCGCCTCGATGAGCTCGGTCTCCGCATTCATCAACCCGCGCGGGTCGATCGTGTAGATGGTGACGTTCCCGCGAGTCGCGGCCGCGATGGCGTCCTGCGAATCGAGGACCACCGAGGACGCGGTCGCGCCCAGCTGCCCGGTGACCTGGTAGATGTCGTAATCGACCCCTTCCCCGATCAGCAGCATGGCCTTCCGCCGGCCGCGGACTCCCGCCATGAATTCGGCGAGCTTCTTGATGGAGTGCGCCAGTTGCCGTGCCCGATGGGCGCGATCCATCTGATCGATGTCGGTCCCCGGCTGGAGCTCTCCAGTCTGCGGGTTGGGCGAGGCCGTGTCGAGCCGGTTCAGCGTCTCGGACCGCAGCTTCCCGCCGTTGAACTTGTCGATCGCGGCGATGAGCATGCGCTTGTTGTTGGTGAAGTCCTGGCCAAGGGCGGACCGCCACGTGAACACGACGGCCGCGAGATCGTTGGTCCCGAAGTTCTGCTCGATGAACCGCCGCGCCGCCGCCTTGACGCGAGCGGTGCGGGACGCGTCGGTGTGCAGGTCGTCGAGCACGAGCAGGTAGATCCGCCCCTCGACGTTCTCGTTGGTCTGCACGTCGGCTTCGATCGGCGTCGTGGCGAAGAGCGCCTGCTCGGCGCGTTCGATCGGAATGTTGACGAGGGAGAACGAAGCGATGTCCTGGCGCCTCCCGTCCTCGAAGAGCTCGAAGTCGTCTTTCGTCAGGTTGGTGACCGGGTTGCCCTGGCCGTCGGTGACGATCGCGTCAACCTCGACGTAGTTGACCTCCACGCGGAAGGTCACTTGCGGCACTTCCGCCTGAGCCTCCACGGCCGTCGGCGCGGGTGCCTGCTGTTGAGCCGCCGGGAGCACGCCGCCGAGAGCGGCGGCGATCAGCGCGAGCGCAAGTCGTCTTGTCATGATCATGTAGGCCGCCTCGATTATAGGCCCGACGGTCATTCCCGCTAGAATCGGAGGATGCCCATCGATGTGACGGCCGTCCAGGAACGGCTTCGTCAGGCCGGCCTCGACGGGTGGCTCCTCTACGATTTCCACGGTTCCAATCCGATCGCGACGCGCCTGGCCGGGCTCTCCGACGGGCGGCACATGACCACGCGGCGGTGGTACTACCTGATCCCGGCCAGCGGACAGCCGCGTGGGCTCGTGCACGCCATCGAGCGTCACAACCTGGACGGGCTGCCCGGCGAGCGGCTGGTGTATGCGGGCCGCCAGCAGCTGGAGAACGGGCTGACGCGTCTGCTCTCGGGGATGACGCGCGTGGCGATGGAGTACTCGCCGATGTGCGCCATCCCGTACGTGTCGCGCGTCGATGCCGGAACGGTTGAAATGGTCCGCGCGCGCGGCGTCGAGGTCCTGTCGTCAGGCGACCTCGTGCAGCAGTTCGAGGCCCGGTGGACGCCCGAGCAGCTCGCGTCGCACCGCGACGCGTCCGCCTCGCTCTACCGCATCAAGGATCGCGCGTTCCAGGAAGCCGCCGACGCGCTGCGCCGCGGCCGGTCGTTGAACGAGTATCAGCTGCAGCAGCAGATGGTGCGGTGGTTCGAGGACGAGGGGCTCGTCAGCGATTCGCCGCCGGTCGTCGCCGTGGGCGGAAACGCGGGCGACCCGCACTACCTGCCGGCCGCCGGGGACTGCCGCGCGATCGTCGCGAACGAAGTACTCCTGCTGGACCTGTGGGGCAAGAAGCCCGATCCGGGCGCCGTGTTCGCCGACATCACGTGGGTCGCCGTGACGAGCGCCCGCGTGCCGGGTGAGGTGTCGAAGGCGTTTCACGCCGTGGCGCTCGCGCGGGACGCCGCGGTCGAACTCGTGGTCGGCGCGGCCCGAGACGGCCGCGACCTGCACGGATGGGAGGTCGATCGCGCCGCGCGCGTGGTGCTGGCGGATGAAGGGTACGCGGACCGCATCGTCCATCGCACCGGCCACAGCCTCGGTGAAAACGTGCACGGCAACGGCGCGCACATGGACGACTACGAAACGCACGACGACCGGCAGCTGCTGCCCGGCACGGGGTTCACCATCGAGCCAGGCCTGTATTTCGAGTCGTTCGGCGTGCGGACCGAGATCAACGTCTACCGTGGCGAGCACGAGGCCCTCGTCACGGGGCCGCGGCAGAGCGAGGTCGTCACGCTCGCCTGAGGGGATCGCAAGGCGAAAGGCTCGGGGCCCTACCGGGATCGGGGGCACTTGGCCGACAATAGGATCTAGCGGACTGTATCAACTGAACCTGTAGCGAATCGGACAGCCCTTCGACGCCGATTTCGCGGGCCAACCACCGGGCGGCCCGCCCTACGTTTCGCTGATACGCTCCACTAGAGGTTTGGAGGAATCGATGTCGAGCCGAAGACAAACCTGGTTTTACGGGCTACTCATCGCGGTGACGTCAGCCGCGGCCGCCCTGGTGTTCGCCTCGAGGCTGGGGCTGGCCCCGGAATCGGCGGCGCAGACGCCGACCCCGGCGATGAACAGCTCGCCGCTCAACGGCCCGCTCACGTCGAGCACGTTCCGCGACATCGCGAAGACCGTCAGCCCGGCGGTCGTCAACATCCGGACAGAATCGCGGCGGCGCACGCAGGACTTGAGCGAGTTCTTCGGCGGCGACAGCGGGTTGTTCGAGCGCTTTTTCGGGCAGCCGGATTCGCGCGACGAACGCCAGCGGCCGCGTGAGGAGCTCGTGCGGTCAGCCGGTACGGGCTTCATCATCGACAAGGCCGGCCTCATTCTCACCAACAATCACGTCGTCGAGGGCGCCACCAAGATCAAGGTCTCGTTGTACGGAGAGGATGAGGATCAGGAATACGACGCACGTGTGATCGGCCGCGACGTGTTGACCGACAGCGCGTTGATCGAATTGACGCAGAAGCCCGATCACACGCTGCCCGAGGTCAGGTTCGGTGACTCGTCGCAGATGCAGCCGGGCGACTGGGTCATGGCGATCGGCAACCCCTTCGGCCTGGCGCACACCGTCAGCGTCGGCGTCATCAGCGGAAACCGGCCGAGCGAGCTGGAAGTGGCCGAGGGGCGCAGGGTCAGCGTCATTCAGACCGACGCGGCCATCAACCCGGGGAACTCCGGCGGACCGCTGCTCAACATCCGCGGCGAGGTGGTCGGCGTCAACGTCGCGATTTACACGGACGCGAGGCGGCAGGGGAACATCGGCATCGGGTTCGCCATCCCAGCGAACTCGGTGCGCGAGCTGCTGCCGCAGCTCCGCGTCGGCAAGGTCACGCGCGGACGCATCGGCGTGGACGTGCTGTCGATTCCGCGCGAGGCGGTGGACGAGCTCGGCTTGAAGACTCGCGGCGGCGCGCTGATCCGGCGGGTGCTTGCCGACAGCGCGGCCAGCAGGGCCGGCCTCGAGCCGGGCGACGTCATCATCGCGTTCGGCGGGAAGCCCGTTCAGGCTCGCGACGAGCTGATACAGATGGTGCTGAACACGAAGCCCGGAACCACGGTGCCGCTCCGCATCGTCCGCAACCGCGAGGAGCGCTCGCTCAGCATCACCGTGGACGAACTGGATCTCGAGGCGGAGAACCGGACCGAGCGTGCTGCCAAGCCCGATGCCGATCCGGCCCCCGAGACGAGCAGCGGATTCGGCTTCAAGTTACAGGACGTGACGGCCGAAGTCGCCCGCCAGTTGAACCTGCGCGATCGCCGGGGCGCGGTGGTCACGGCCGTCGAGCCGGGCGGCCCCGCAGAACGGCTCCTGGCGCCTGGAGATCTGATCGTCCGCGTTGGCGGGCAGCAGGTACAGAACCGTGCCGAGGCCCAGCGCGAACTGGACCAGGTTCGATCAGGTGGAACGGCCTTCCTGCGGGTCATCCGCGGTGGGGAGGAGATCTTCGTCCCCGTCACGAAGGAGTAAGACGTTCCGGGTCCGTGGTTTTGGGCCCCAGGCCGGTAGCCGGTCTGGGGCCTTTCCTTTTTCGACGACCTGTCTATAATCTGGGCCTCCCTGTCCTGAAGCCCCCAAACGGCCACGACACAACGTGACGCGAACATGATCGAAAAAGAGATCAAGTTGATGTTCGGGAGCCCTTCAGAAGCACGCGCGGCCATTCTGGCTGCGGGAGCGGCGCCCCTCAGATGCCGCCGGCTCCAGGAAGACGCGATGTTCGACACCGGGGACGAGCTGCTCCGCCGCAGCGGATGCGCTTTGCGCGTCCGCAGCGAGTCGGGCCGGAGCCTGCTCACCTTCAAGGGCCCGGTCCAGCCGGGCGTCGTCAAGACCCGCGAGGAGCACGAAACGGTCGTCAGCGACGGCGACGTGATGACGCGGGTGCTCGAGTCGCTCGGCCTGCACGTCTGGTTCCGCTACCAGAAGTTCAGGGAGGAATTCGCGGCCGAGGACGCCATGATCGCGCTCGATGAGACGCCCATCGGCACGTTCGTCGAAATCGAAGGCGGCGAGCGGGCCATCGAGCAGATGGCGCGCGCGCTGGGACGCTCCAGCTCCGATTACCTCCTCGATTCCTATCGCGGGTTGTTTCTGCGCCGGCGGGAGCAGTTCGGGTTCACGGGCGCAGACATGATGTTCGCGGACGAATGGTCCCAGCGCTCGTCCTGACGGCCGGCCTGGCCACCCGACTGCGCCCTCTGTCGTACGTTCGCGCGAAGGCAGCGCTGCCGCTCGCCGGCGTGCCGCTCGTGCGGCGCATCCTGCGTCTGCTGTCCGCCGCGGGCGTGACCGACGCCGTGTTGAACCTGCATCACCTGCCGCACACGCTCACGACAGTCGTGGGAGACGGCTCGGATCTCGGACTGCGAGTCAGGTA
>DASTDQ010000525.1:0-2563 GCA_035710305.1 Vicinamibacterales bacterium
GGCCTTTTCGAATGCCGCAACGGCCGGACCCATGTCTCCCCGAAACGCGTGCAGCTGCCCCTCCAGGAAATAGGTCTGCTCACGATCGATCGGCGCGAGATCCGCGACGCTCGGCGATGACAGCACTTTCTGCACGAGGGCCTGGGCCGTGGTGACGAGCTTTCTCCGCACCTGGCACAACGTGAGGAGATTCTGCTGATCCTGTTCCGAGGGGGAGTACTGCCGGAGGCTGACCGTGGTGTCGATGTAGCCGGAGACGTCGAACACGTACTTCACGCTGCCGGTCGCCGAGAGCGCCGACGTGAAGCTGCCCATCGGCGCGTCCGCCAGCCGCGAGGGCGCGACCGGCGCTGTGGCGGCGGCCTCCACGGCGGGCACGATCTTGAGGATCGCGAAACCGGTCGGGAGAGGCACCACGTCACTCAACTGACCAGCCGTCAAGCGTTCCAGCGCGCTCCGCAGCTCAGGCCGGAGATCGGACAGCGTGACCGGCCCGACCAGCCCGCCGGTGCTGGCGGACGGATCGACAGAGATCCTCTGTGCCAGAGCGAGGAAATTTTCGCCGCCGTTCAAACGCTGAAGGACCTGTCCCGCGGCCTCGGCGGTCTCGACGACGATGATGCGAAACGCGATGCGGTCCTGAGGTGCCGGCTGCTGAGGGAAAGCCGGCCCAAGGGCGGTTATGATGAACGCCGTCGCCAGCAGTGCCGCGCGCCTATTCAAGTGGTCCTTTCACGTCGGATCCGCCAGCTCATTATGAATCAGCCAAGGGCTGCGCTCTTGATGTCTCGGCAGAGCCCTTGGCTCGATGGCGCGGCACGACAGGGTGTGACACTCATCCTGATCGGGAGACCCGATTTCGCCCGTCCAACCGGGTCTGGGCCGACGCCGTTCGAGAGGCGCGACTGTCGGCGTCGTGAAGGGCGTGAGGGAGTAAACCGGGCCCGAAACGTGACTGCCGCGCAGCTCGCCACGGAGCTGCGCGGGTCGCCGAATACCGTGTGGAGGGTCCGGTTTTCCACGACGTCCGACCGGAGCGCCGGGTCGAACGGCGTCGGCCCGGACGCGGTTCGCGGGCGAAATTGTCTTCATTGCTCACAATGAGATCCACACCCGCACAACAGGCCGCCGTCATCGCGTCGCTGCTTGCCGCCGTGATGGTCCACTCTGCGCGGTCAGCGGCCCAGGGTCAGTCCGCCTCCGCCAAGGCGCCGGCGGACACAGCCGTGCGCCTGCCGGTTTTTCGCGATGTCGCCCGCACCGCCGGCCTCGACTTCACCCACGTCAACGGCGCGAGCGAAGAGAAGTTCCTGCCCGAAATCATGGGGCCGGGCGGGCTGTTCGTCGATTTCGACGACGACGGCTGGCTTGACATCTTTCTCGTGGACGGCGGCTCCCTGGCCGCTGCCGCCGTGGCGAAGCGCGCACGCCACCGCCTCTTCAGAAACCGCGGCAACGGAACGTTCGAGGACGTGACCGCCAGGTCCGGCATCGCGCATCACGCGTATGGCATGGGCGCCTGCGCCGGCGACTACGACAACGACGGCCTGATCGACCTGTATGTCACCAACGTCGGACCAAACGTGCTGTATCGCAATACCGGGGGCGGACGCTTCACCGAAGTGCCGAATGCCGCCGGCGCCGGAACATCGATCTGGAGCACGAGCTGCGCGTTCTTCGACATGGACCGCGACGGAGACCTGGATCTGTTCGTCACCAGCTACGTGGACGACTTCACTCGCGGACGGTTCTGCGGGGTGAAGGGACCGCCGCCGATCAGGGATTATTGCCACCCGCTGCTCTACTCGCCGTTGACCAACACGCTCTACCGCAATACGGGCCGGAAGACGTTCGAAGACATCAGCAGGCAGAGCGGCATCGCGCCTCACCGCGGGAACGGGCTCGGCGTGGCCGTGTCCGACGTAGACGAGGATGGCTGGCCGGACGTCTTCGTCGCCAACGACGCCATGCCGAACTTCCTCTTTCGCAACGCGGCCAACGGGACGTTCACGGAAACCGCCGCCCTGGCCGGCGTGGCCGTGGCGTCCGACGGCAGGGCGAGAGCCGGCATGGGAACCGCGTTCGCCGACTTCGGCGGCAGCGGGCGGATGGGGCTGATCGTCACCAACCATGAAACCGAGATGCACAGCCTCTTCGCGAACGTGGACGGCCGCCTGTTCTCGGACGCCACCGTGCGCAGCGGCGTGGGGCCGGCCACGCGTCCCTACGTCGGCTTTGGCGTCGCGTTTCTCGACTACGACAACGACACGCGGCTCGACATCGCGATTGCCAACGGCCACGTCATGGCCAACGCCGCGCAAGTCCGCGCGGGCGGCACCTTCGCACAGCGGAATCTCCTGCTGCGCAACACCGGCGAGCGCTTCGAGGACATGAGGCAGCAGGCCGGTCCGGGCTTCTCGATCGAGCTCGTGAGCCGCGCGCTGGCCGTGGGCGACATCGACAACGACGGCGACCTCGATGTGCTGATCACCAACAACGGCGCCGGTCCCAACCTGCTGCTGAACGAGGGCGGCGTTGGCAACGCGATCCTGGTCCGCGTCAT
>DASTDQ010000526.1:0-2482 GCA_035710305.1 Vicinamibacterales bacterium
CTGGGCCGCCGCCGGAATGGCGACGAGCATCATGATGCAGACGCAGCACACCCGGCCGAGTGTCATAGTCATCTCCCTTGGAAAACCGTTCCCGCGCGATCTCTACGCGTATCGAAGCACCCGCTTGACGCCGTCGGTGAGCTTTCCCCAGCTCTCTTCCTCCTCGGCGAGCTGTTTGCGCCCCTTGGCAGTGAGCGAGTAGAAGCGGGCTTCCCGGTTCTTCTCCGTGATGCCCCATTCCGATCGCAGCCAGCCCTGCTGCTCCATGCGGTGGAGCGCGGGGTAGAGCGATCCCTCCTCGACCCGCAGCAGGTCGGCCGAGACCTGCTGAATGTGCGAGGTGATCGCGTAGCCGTGCATCCGCCTGTTCGAGTCGAGCGTCTTCAGGACGAGAAGGACGAGCGTGCCTTGCAGAATGTCGTTCTTTTGCGTGCCCATACGTATCACCTAGCTACATATGCCTATCTAGCTAGGTGAGAATTGTGTCGCGTCCGAGTGGCACTTGTCAAGCGGCCGCCGTGTGCCTAGCGTCCGCACCTGACGGCGCGGATGTCAACCGAGGCACCCGTGACCGGCACGTCTGCGCCGATGCACGAGCGAAGTGTGCTGGCGACCGCGGGCGGGGGCAGATCGTATCCGTTCGGTCCCAGCAGGATCGCGTCGCACCGATCGAGCGCGTCTGCCCGCCAGTCGAGGACGTCGCGGCCGGCACGGCGGCCGATGGCGGCCACCGGCTCGAACGAATGGCCCCAGAGTCCCTGCATGTTCTCCTGCGTCATGGTACAGACGTGAGAAGCTCCCGACAGCGCCGCGTTGGCCTGGCGCAGGCGCCAGGCCTCGGTGCTGGCGAGGGTGGCTGGGTCCGAGATTGTCAGCGCCAGCTGCGTCGATCGAAGGTACTCAGCCTGACGAAGATACTGCCAGGATGAGCGCGCAAGCAGCGCCCCGCTCAGGACCACCGACACGATCCCGGCGGCCGCAACCGGCGTCCATCCCTTCAACGTTCCCCTTGTCGCCTCGATCCCTATGGCGGCGAGGATGGCGAAGACCGCCGGTGCAATCGCGAGCCGATGGGCCAGGTCGGCGTCGGGGTAGACCAACCCAAAGGGGACGAGGCAGGAGAGCACGATGCCGAGCGCGCGCCGCGGTTCCCGCTGGCGGGCGCGGATCACCAGCACGGCAAGCGCCCACAGAAAAGCCGGGCCGAATGCGCCTCCCCAGCCGCCGCGGCCGGGCCAGATCTGGCGCGTGACGAGGCCGAAATCGAACCAGCTCATGACGAACCGGCCCAGCGACACCGCGGCGGCCGGAATCGATTCAGTCGCGTTGCCAGTCCCTGCCAGCAAGCCAGTCGGCGAGCCGTAGACCGAGACGTTCTGCACGACGACGAACGCCAGCCCGCCGCCCAGCAGGCCGAGGACGAAGCCGGCACCTGCCGCGGCCCGTGTGCGGGCGGCGAGCGGCAACGGCCGCCAGGGAAGAAACAGGGCGACCGCAACGAGCGCCGGCGCGCTCGACGTCTTGACGGATGCCGCGAGTCCGGCGAGAAAGCCGATGCTCAGCGCGCCCCCGCTTGCCTCGTCCGCCCGGAACTCGAACAGGAGGAGGAGAGCAGGAATTAACAGCAGCGCGGCGAAGAGGTCGTTCTTGATCAAGATCCCTTGGTGGAATACGACAGGAGCGAGGCAGGGGAGGAGCAGTGCGTAGGCAGGGACCGATCGCGTCGCCCGTTTCAGCGCCCAGACGATCGCCATGACATACCCGAGGAACAGCATCGGCCCCTGCACGCCGCTCCACAGCTGCAGCACCGTGCTCCCGAGCGTCACGTCCAGGAGCGCGAGCTCGTAGAGGTAGCCCATCGCGTTGATCTTCCAGTCCGCGCTCGGCACCGCCCGCAGCGAACCGGTCGAGTTCAGCGTCCAGACCTTGACGAGGTGATACGGGTCCGCCGACTCTGGCAGAAACAGCGTGGCCCGCGCGGCGAGGACGCAGACGACAGTGCCCAGACAGGCGACCACGAAAACGCGACTCGACCTTGGCTCGATGATTCGGGGCGCTTCCATGACAAACGCGGCGGCCGCCCGCAGTCGCGCAGAGAGCAGCGCGCGACTCCGCTCGCGGAAGAGCAGGACCGCGAGGACCGCCCCGTGAAACAGCGCGAGCAGACCGACGGACGCTTCGAGCCCCCCGGCGGAGAGCAGCTGCCATTCCGTCGAGAACAGGGCCAGCGTGACGCCGGCCACGAGATACCACGGCCATCGGACCGCGGCCGGGAGAGCCAGGACAGCGAGAAGCAGCAGGGCGAGGTTCAGGCGCCGAGATGATACATCCGCCCGGAACTCCGCTCTGAGCGTCTCGCGGATAAGATCGGGCCCCGTGGACCGTCCGCGACTCGTCGCCCTCGTCGGGGTGCTCACAGCGATCCAGTTGGCGCTCTTCGCCTGGTACCTGAACGCGAACATCATCCGGCATCTCTACTGGG
>DASTDQ010000527.1:0-4025 GCA_035710305.1 Vicinamibacterales bacterium
TGGGGGCCTTGGGATCCTTGGTTTCCTCGTCGCTGTTCGGGCTGCTCGTCGTCCCGCCCTGCGAGTTGGTGATGTTCGCGTCGAGCCGCACGCTGCTCGGGACTTGCAGCGTCAGCTGACCCATCGACTGGCTGAAGTTCAGCTCGGCGTTGGATTCGGGTTGCCACGCGCCCCCGAGGTCGGCCGTGAAGTTGCCCATGCTGCCGGTGGCCTCGATCGCCTCCGCGCCGGTGTTCCCCAGGTTGTCTACGGTGAGGTTCCCCATGCTCGCGTTGAGGCGGACGCGCCGCAGCCCGCCGACGACCGGTTCCTTGAAATCGAGGATGTGGTTCCCCATCGACAGATCGATCCCGAGATCGCTCAGCGTCAGCCCGCCAAGATCGATGCGCGACTCTGCCATGCCGACGCGCAGCGACAGGTCGATCGGCACGCCGGCTGGAATGAGCACTGTGAGGCGCGGCCGGTTGGGTCCTTCACCGCCCATGCCTCCGAGGATCCTCGCCCACAACGGCGCCTTCGACTTGAAACGGATCGTCGTCCGCGAATGGCCGGCCTCGTCGGCGGCGGTGTTTTCGGTCAGCTCGTACATCCCCTCGGCATAGGTGCCTTCGACCTGGACCTGCCCTCCAGCCGGGCCCTTCCGAATGGTGAAGTCCCCTTCCGCGAGTTCGACCGTCAACCGGAGGGGGTCGCCGCTCTTCGAGCCGGCGCCCTTGGCGGCGGCGCCACTCGCGCCGCCGGCCGGGGCCGCGTCTCCAGCGCTCGGCTGACCGAGCGTGACGGTCCTGGTGTGATTGGCGGGGGTAGGATCGCCGAGCTCCGCAACGGCCGATCTGGCCCAGCTCACGGCGACCGCCACGCCGACAGCGACGACCACGACGATCGTGAAGCACCCGATTCCGGCAACGAGGCCGGCCATCTGCCAGCCGCTCAGTTTCTTCTTCATCGCGTTGCTGGACCTCTCTCGTTAGGCCGCCAGGGGCTGCGCCCTTGAAGTCGAGCGTCAACGACCAGATACGTCGCGGGCGGCATTGTAGTTCGCTTTCAACCTTTGCCCTTGCCCTTTGATAGCCGCCCGTTCGGGTGATGGCAGCGGCGATGCCGTCTGTCAGAATCGGTTTCATGTTGAACGAACTTTCGAATCATGTCGCGGATGTCGTTGCGGCCGTGGCGCCGTCGGTCGTGCAGGTCCATGGCCGCAGGCGGCCGGCCAGCGGCCTCGTTTACGCCGACGGGCTCATCCTGACGACCGTGCGCGCGATTGGCGGCGAGGACGGCATCAGGGTGAGGCAGCACGACGACGTGGACGTCGAGGCCGAGCTTGCCGGCTGGGACGCGGCGACCAGCCTGGCGCTCGTGCGCGTGTCTGGCGTGACCGCTCCGCCGCTCCGGCCGGCGTCGTCGCCCCCGCGCGTCGGCAACCTGGCCATCGCCGTGGCGCGATCGTGGAGCAACTCGGTCACGGCCAGCGCAGGCATCGTGTCGGTGATCGGCGGTCCGTTTCGCACGGGCAGGCGGCGGGCAATCGACCAGATCATCCGCACGACGGCGCCGATGCACGACGGCTTTTCAGGAGGCGCGTTCATCGACTCGACCGGCGCGCTCATCGGCGTCACCACGGCAGCGGCGATTCGCGGCCTGGGCGTGGTGATTCCAGCGGGAATCGCCTGGGCGACGGCGGACCGCCTCGCGCAGCACGGACATGCCCGCCGTGGGTATCTCGGCGTGCTGGGCCAGCCTGTCGCGTTGTCGGCGTCTCAATCCGCCGCGGCCGGCCGTGACAAGGCCATGCTCGTCGTTGGCGTGTCGCACGGGAGCGCAGCGGCGCAGGGCGGCGTGCTCGTCGGCGACATCCTGCTGGCGTTCGAGGGTACGCCCACCTCGTCGCCGGAGGACTTGCTCGACCTGCTCGCAGACGCGCAGGCGGGCCGTCAAGCCACGCTGCACGTGCTTCGCGGGGATAAGCCGGTGGACGTGCGGGTGACCGTCGGCGAGCGTCCCGGTCGGTGAATGCGCGCGATACTCGTGGGCCCCCCGGCTGCGCGCGAGCGCTTGCGGTTGGAGCTGGAGTCTCGCGCGATCGACGTCATCGGCGAGTTCGAGTCGGAGATCGACGCGCGGGCCTCGGGCTTGAGCGCCGATCTGATCGTGTCGGCGGCGGACTCGATGCCCCGCGAGCGCGGTAACGGCGATGATGCGATTCAGGAGCCGCTGACACCGCGAGAGATCGAAGTGCTCGAGCTGCTGGCGGAAGGGCTGCCGAACAAGGGCATCGCCGCCCGCCTCGGGATCAGCGACCAGACGGTGAAGTTCCACGTCGCCGCGATCATGGGCAAGCTTGGCGCGTCCAATCGCACCGATGCCGTGAGGCGCGCCGTGCGCCGAGGTCTGGTCTCCCTGTAGCGCCGCTCTTGACGGGATAGGTGATAGCGAGCGGGAAGATAGCCCCCCCAGCGCGCGTAAGCTATGCGACGGGCGCCGATCACAAGTTCAGCTTGCCGTGCGCATCTCAACGGACGCTAATTGCCCAACAGTCCGGCGCAGTATTTCTTCAAGGCATTGGCTTCTGACGGTGGGAGGCGGCCGAGCTCCATCCGTTTCAGCCGCATAGCCATGTACTCCTGATCGGCGCACAGCTCGCGAGTCCAGACGGCCGTCGTGATCGAGGAGACAGGACCAAGGTAGAGAATGGCCTCGAATTGGTCTTCGGCTTTGACCTGCCGGTATTCACTGCGTGGTATCGGCGTGAGTTTGCCGTCGCGAATCGTGAAGCGATCCGAGCCGCCTTCATGGTAGCGCGCAAAATCGGCGGCACCGAGGAGAGTGTCGCGAATGATGGCCATGCTGGGTCTAGGCCACGTCGCGACGTTCGGCTGGATGTCGGCGAGCCCAGCGTCCCTGAAGATGATGAACACCCGCGTGCCAGTGGCACGCTCGAACAGACTGACGATCGAGTCCGTCAGCCGATCGAGCGACTCGTAATTGCTCCGCACGTCCCGGCGCATGAAATGCCCGTGTCCGTAGACGAGCAGCGCGCGGCGCTGCTTCGCCAGCACCTCCAGCTGCAATAGCGACGCGGGATACCACTCGCGCATCTCGATCCAGCGGCGATGATCCTCCTGCGTGCGGACCTGGTCCCAGTCGATCGGCGGATCCCCGAGCAGGACGCGCAGGCGGCGGTTCGGGGGCAACGTTGCATTGACGGCGCGGACAGCTCGATAGAACTGTTCGTTAATCGGCAGGTCGCCGCCCGCGCTCGCCTGCGTCGTGTCACGCCACACGCGTCGCAGAACGTCATACGGAACATCCTCGCCGGCAACGAACCGGTCGATGACGTCCTGATACCGCGAGTTGCCAAACTCGACGACCACGTCGTTGACCGTGTCGGTAAAGCGACGGTCCCGCACCAGCGAGATCAGGAATTCCTGAGCCTCCACGTTGCCATGCGCGTCGCTGATGGCGACGATGTGGTGTGACTGGAATGCCTGGACGATGCCTGTGATTGCGTCAACCGGAACGGCGGGTCGCGGTTGTGCCACCTGCTGCGCCGAAGGGGACGACGTGCAGAACAGCAACGACCCAACGATTAAAGCGAGTAGTGCCGTGCGTTTCGCGTCCATCAATCCACCTTCCCGCTCGCGGCTCGATTTTATTCCTTGCGAGGCTGGCAGCATCCGCCGAAATGGGTTTACGGACGCGACTTCGGCTACCACAATCCACCCCGTAGCAATGAATCCTTTCGAGCTAGTGCGTCCGCACGAGGGGGTGCTATTTCGCGCGCGCTATCACCTATCCCGCGCCGCTCTTGACACGCGCAGGCTCGCGGCGTGACACTCTCATCTCAATAATCTATGGGACGGCCGCAGAAGCCCGCGAAGAGCGATGTGCTGGGCACGTTGGACCTGCTCATCCTGTCGCGACTTGCCAAAGGAGCCATGCACGGCTTCGGCATCGCCGACTACCTGAATCAGGTCTCTGACGTGCTGCGTGTCGAAGAGGGATCGCTCTATCCCGCGCTTCACCGG
>DASTDQ010000528.1:0-4311 GCA_035710305.1 Vicinamibacterales bacterium
TGACATACGGCTGAAGGTCCCCGATCGTCGCGTGCCTTCCCGCAGCGACCAGGGTTTCCGCCGCGAGCCGTCCGGAAGCGATCGCCGGCTTGATGCCCTCGCCGCTCTCCGGGTACGCGAGGCCCGCGGCGTCGCCAACCAGCAGCATGCCGGGGCCGACGAGCGGGCGCGCGCCGGTGCCAGACGCGAGATACGCGTGCCCGCGCCATCGCGGTTCGGAGGCGCCGATGAGGATCCCGTTCTTCTCCAGGAACGCGGCGAAGTCCTTCACGTGCGTGCCGAATCCGCTGCTGTCGCGGCGGCCGATGCCGACGTTGACGTAGTTCCCTTTCCGCACGCACCACCCGTAGCCCTGCAGGTCACGGCAGAAGAACAGCTCCGGCGTGCTCTGGCTCACTTCGGTCTCGTGGCCGTCGAGCAGGAACTCCGCCTCCTTCGCCACGACAGGGGCCTCCTCGTCGGCGCCCCCGCGCAGGTGGCGCGCCACCGGACAGAAGTGTCCGCCCGCGCCAATCACCATCGGTGTGTCGATCGCGTCGTTGACGATCCAGCGGCTGTCTTCGCGGCGAAACGACGTCACCGGCGTGTTGTCGAGAACTCTGACTCCGGCCCGGCGCAGCAGGAAATCGTCGAACTCGCATCGCCGGATCGCGTAGCTGACGACACCGGGGTAGCGCGTCTCGACGAGGCGCCCGCCGATGACGCCCGTGCGGAAACCGGTGACCTCCTGAAGCGTGAGCCCGGTCGCGCGGTACTCCGCCGGCGTCAGATCGAGCAGCGGAAAGACGTCAGGCGTCAGCCAGCCGGCGCACACCTTGTCGCGCGGGAACCGCGCGCGATCGGCGACGACGACGTCCCAGCCGGCTCGACGGAGCAGCCGGGCACACGTCGATCCGGCCGGGCCACCGCCGACGACGAGGCCGTCGCAGCGGATCATGTGGCCGTCCCGCCGGCCTCGTAAATATCCGCGCGCGTCAACGCGGGGGGAGCGGACCGGCTCGGCACGAACAGCACCTGGAAGAGCTGCATCGAGCTGGTCGCGAACGCCGCCTGCGAGCCGGCCAGGTACAGCTCCCACGCGCGCTCGAAGGTGGCACCGTACGTCGCGCGCACCTGTTCGCGAGCGGCGGCGAACCGCTCGCTCCAGCAGGCGAGCGTGCGCGCGTAGTGAAGCCGCAGGTTCTCCACGTCGATCGTGGACATGCCGGCCGGCGCCAGGATGCCGGTCGTCACTTCCGCCAGCGTAGGCGTATACGCACCGGGAAAGATGCGGCGCGCGATCCACGCGTTGAGTGGGCGCGCGATGTCGCGGCCGATGAAATGCAGGAAGCCGCGTCCGCCGTCCGGTCTGATGGTGCGGCGCAGCACGTCGGCCACGCTGTGGAAGTGTTTCAGTCCGACGTGCTCGAGCATGCCCACCGAAACGAACGCGTCGAATTGCCCCGAGACGTTCCGGTAGTCGTCGTCGATGAACTCGACCTGTCCCGCAAGCCCCTCGCGGGACGCGCGGCTGCGCGCGTACTCGAGCTGCTCGCGCGACACGTTGAACGCCTTGACGCGCGCGCCGTACCGCCGCGCCATGTGCAGGGCCAGGGCCCCCCAGCCGCACCCCGCCTCGACCACGGTGTCGCCCGGGCGGAGCCGCAGCTTTCGGCAGACGAGATCGAGCTTCGCGATTTGCGCGTCATCGAGCGACATCTGCGGCTCGGCGAAGTAGGCGCAGGTGTACACGAGCTCGCGATCCAGCCAGAGCTGATAGAACGCGTTGCCCAGATCGTAGTGATGGTGGACGTTCTTCCTCGAATCACGCAGCGAGTTGGCGCCGGCAAGGGCCAGCCTCACCCGATCGCGCCACGACGGGCCTCCCGACGTCAGGCCCGACAGCGCCTCGACGACCGGTTCCAGAGGTCCTCGTACCTCGAGCCGGCCGGCCATATATGCCTCCCCGAACCAGAGGTCGGGGTTGACGGCCAGTCCCGCCAGCGTGCGCCTGTCGCGCACCACGAGATCCCCGATCGGGGCACGCGATCCCGCATAGGTCGAGCTTCCGTCCCACAGCTCCAGCCTCACAGCTGCCGGATCGATCGTCTGTTGTACCTGCGCGGCAAGCCAGCGGTCCGGCGGGTACACGCGCCTGTGCCCCCGCTGTTCCGCAAACGGACTGACCGTCCGCGCCAGTTCTTCGGCCGCGTCCATAGTCCGGTTCATGTCCATATTCATACTTCAACCTCGGCCTGTCGATCACCTGCCGCGGGGAGGGGGCCGTCCCGGTACACTCTTGCGGGGCCGGAACGGAGCGATGGCCCGGCACTGAGGGGGTTTTTGTGTGGATTTTCGTGCTGGCCGGTTTCGGCGTCGTGGCACTGGCACACACGTGGCCCGCCCGGTTCGTGCTCGACGTTTTGGCAGGCGATCGTTCCGTGTGGCGCATGCCGCGGAACGGATCGCCGACGGTCTACCTGACCTACGACGACGGGCCCAACCCCGCGACGACGCCCGATCTGCTGGACGTGCTGGCCCGCGAGGAGGTGCCGGCCACCTTCTTTCTCATCGACGAGCACGTCACGGAGGACACGGCGCCGCTCATCCGGCGGATGTTCGCCGAGGGGCACAGCATCGGGCTGCATTCGAAGAGCCGGTCCTACATGCTGATGGCGCCGGAGGATCTCGCGAGCACGCTCGACGCTTTTGCCGCGCGCATCGAAGGCCTCGGAGGCGCGAAGCCGTGCCGCACGTTCCGGCCCCATGCCGGGTGGCGAAGCGGCGAGATGTACAACGGGCTGAAGCGCGGGGGATATCAGCTGATCGGCTGGGGCTGGAATCGGTGGGACTGGAACTGGTTCCGGACGCGCACGGCCGACGTCATCGTCAAGCGGATCTCGCGTGCGAGTGCCGGGGACATCATCGTGATGCACGACGCCGACGAGGGGGCGCCGGACGTAGACCAGCGCCAGACGGTCGATGCCACCGCGCGGCTGATTCCCATTCTTCGCGCGCGCGGCTTCGCGTTCGGCAAGGTGTGTGAGAATCAGACAGCTTGGTCGTCCAAAAATTCGGCGGCACCTCTGTCGCCGACCCTGCAGCCATCAGGCGCCTGATCGACATCGTGCGGGCAGCGCGGTCGCGCGACGGCCGCGGGCCGGCGGTCGTCGTCTCCGCGATGAGCGGCGTGACCGACGCGCTTCTCGGCATCGCCACGGCTGCCGGTGAGTCGCGCGCGGACGAGGCGCTGTCGAAGGCCGAGCAGATCCGTGCGCGTCACCTTGCGGCCGCGCGTGAGCTCGCAGCCGGCCCCGAACAGGAGTCGCTTGCCGGGCAGATCGACGCGCAGTTCGATCAGCTGCGTGACGTCATCCGCACGCTGGCCGTCCTGCGCGAGGTGTCGCCGCGCATGCTCGACGTCGTGGCCGCGATGGGAGAGATCCTCTCGTCCCGCATCGTTGCCGCCTCGCTTGCCGGCGCCGGCGTCCCGGCCGAGTGGGTCGATGCCCGACAGGTGATCGTCACGAGCGACGACCACACGCGCGCGGTACCCCTGAGGCGCGAGACCGACGATCGGCTTCGCGCGCGATTGTGCCCGGTGCTCGAGGCCGGCGGCGTGCCGGTCCTCGGCGGGTTCGTGGGCGCCACGCCGGACGGCCACACCTCGACGCTCGGGCGCGGCGGGTCCGATTACTCCGGCGCGCTGGTGGGGGCCGGTATCGGGGCCTCCGAGATTCAGATCTGGACCGACGTGGATGGCATGCTGAGCGCCGATCCCCGCATCGTCGGGAGCCCGAGGCTCGTGTCGCAGCTCTCGTTTGCGGAAGCGGCGGAGCTGGCGTATTTTGGGGCCAAGGTGCTCCACCCGAGCACGATCCTGCCCGCGGTGGAACGGAACATTCCCGTTCGCATCCTCAATTCGTCGAAGCCCGGCGGCGCCGGAACCCTGATCACGGGTGCGGGGTTGCCCCGCCGGACCCGTCTCACGGGGCTTGCGTCCAAGCGGGACGTCACGGTGATCGACATCACGTCCACGCGGATGTTGATGGCGTACGGGTTCCTGCGGCGGGTGTTCGAAGTCTTCGAGCGCTTCACGACGGCGGTGGACATGGTGACGACATCGGAGGTGAGCGTGTCGGTGACGGTGGACGACGACCGTCACATCGACGCGATCGTGGAGGCGCTCGGCGAGTTCTCCGAAGTCGCGGTCGAGCGCCACATGTCGCTGCTCTGTGCGGTTGGCGACGTGCTGCAGGACGAGCCGGCGATGGCCGCGAAGGTCGTGGGCGTGCTCGAGGAGGTCCCGATTCGGATGATTTCACAGGCGGC
>DASTDQ010000529.1:0-11679 GCA_035710305.1 Vicinamibacterales bacterium
CGCGTCGCGCGCACGCGCCCCTCCAGATCCAGCGCATGCACGACCGTTCGTCTCACGTCGCGAGCGCTGGACACCCATGCCGGAGACGCGGTCAGCGTGAAGTAGCGCGTCGGAACGAATGAGACGACCGTGCCGAGCCGGTGCACGTCGATGGTTCCGGACTCACCGATCGCGGTGTCCAGCGTCCTTGCGTACGAGAAGGAGAACTCGCCCTGTCTCAGTCTGTGTTTCAGGACCAAGGACACTTCCGGTTCGACGCCGCCGGAGCCGCGCGTGACGCGGGGCCCTGCGTCGATCTCGACGCTGGTCGACGGCGCGATCTCGAAGGTCCAGCCGGCGGTCGCGAGATGAGATCGTTCCTCGAGGCCGTCGCTGAAGGCGACGTTTCGAAAGCGGTAATCGAATCGAACCACGTTCCGCGCGTCGAGCCGACGATCGATGCCCGATCGCGAGACGTGCGTGGCGCTCGAGACGCCGCCTGCCAGTGCGTCGGCTGAGAAGTTGTGGTCGAGCTTCACCTTAGTCAGGGCGGTGAGCTCGTACACGAGGCCGGGCCGCGCGGTGATCCGCTGGGCACGGGCCCGCCCGACGGCGAGCAGGCTCTGCTGATTGAGCTCGCGAGGCGCCTGCGTTTCCTGATACGAGGTCCCGACAGTCAACGTCAGACGCTTGGTCTGATGAGCAAAATCGACGAGGGCATCCTGCCGCGCGATGGCCTCGTCGAGCTCGGGGAGCGTGATGTGTCGTTCGGCGTCGAACCCGTATCGCACGACGAGCTTCACCGGAATCGAGCGATACCCCGCTTCGACCGCGGGACCGAAGCGCGAGATCAGGCCAGGCTGCTGAGGGGCCGTCAGAGGCGCGGCGAACAGGTTGTCGTCATAGAGCTGCTCGAAGGATCCCGTGACCCTGACGAAGCTCTGGCCTTGGGCACCCGCCGTCGCGGGCACCAGGAGAGAGGCCGACACGAGCGCCGCCCGTGCGGCTCGTCCGACAAGGGCGCGAAGTCCGATGAGTGTCATCTGAGCTGGTCGAGCCTACGCGGGCGTGACGGCCGTGGCGTCGATCGACATGGAGACGCTTCGCTGAAGCAGGTGGACCGACAGCACGAGGAGCCCTTTATCGGGCTTCGCGCGAACGAGAATGCCCTCGACGCCGGCGAGGGGGCCGGTGGAGACGCGGACGCGCTGCCCCTCCCTCAGGTAGGGAAACGGAAGCACGGGGTGCCGCTCGGTCACCACTTTGGCAATGGCGGCGATTTCTTCCTCGGGAATCTCGGCCGGGCGGTCCCAGCGCTCGCCGAGCACGCGCACCACGCCCCTCGTCCGGCTCACGTCGCCGTAGGAGGTCTGGTCGATGGCCTGGCGGAAGAAGAGATACCCCGGGAACATCGGCACGCTCACCAGATGCCGGACTCCACGCCGGCGCGACCAGACATCCACCTTCGGCAGGAACGCTTGCACGCCTTTGTGCGCGAGCTGATCGTGCACGAGCTGCTCACAGTGGCTGTGGGTCCAGAGCGCATGCCAGCACCGGGAACCCTGACCGGCGTCCGCCAGGCCCGGATTCTGTTCGCCGTCCGACGCGGTGATCGTGATGTGTGGCAAGGCTTCGCCCCCTTCGGTGCATCCTGCGCTCCTCGCACGGGATGCCCGCCATGACTCGATCCTTACGGGGGGACCAACCGCCGCTCCATCGAGCGGCGTGTGATCGAAGGACAACCAGATCGCCTGGGCGCCCAATCGCCCCGGCGACGCCCTCTATCCTCATAGAGGCGGCTGGGGGAGGGAATCGGGTGATCCCCGTGAACGACGCTGGGAAGATCCCGGTGAGAGTGGAAGGAACTTACCGTTAACGCCGAGCGGCTACTTCTTCCGGTTGACCCGCCGACGTGAATGAGACTCACCGAGCCCGTGGTGCCTGGCTTCGATCAGCGCCACGTAGCCGCGATAGGTCATCTCGAACGGCGACAGCGTCTCCATGAGGAACTCTCCTGCGGCGGCCACACGCTTGCGCGTCAGATCCGCGCTCTGCGTGGACGCGAGGATGGCCTGGGCCGCCCTCTGGTGCGTGCGTAGGATCTCGAGGGGTCCCAACCCTCCCTCGAGCGCCAGGCGTCCGAGATCGTACGCGCGGACGAGGCCTGTCTCGTCGCTGCCGAGAAGATAGTCGAGCAGCGCCGCGCGGTACCGCCGGGCAAAGAGCGCTTTGTGCGCGGACATGGGAAACACGAACACCCACCGAAGCCGGTTATGGCACACGACGACGAATCACGCCATCGGGTAAAGCTCATACACGCAACGCAGAAGAAACCGGGAACGACGTCAGCGTGGCCCGGGGGGAAGGGCCGATCAGGGCTGAACGAGCCCGCGGCGGATCGCGTATCGCACGAGTCCTGCCGTCGAGTGGATGTCGAGTTTCTCCATCAACTTGGTGCGGTGCGTCTCGGCCGTCTTGACGCTGACGCCCAGAATGACTGCGGTCTCCTTTGTGGTTTTGCCCTCGGCAACCAACTGCAGCACCTGGCGCTCCCGGTTGGTGAGGGGATCGGCGGGAGGTTCCGAATTCGACAGGTACGCCTGCACGACCGCGCCCGAGACGCTCGGGCTCAGATAGACGCCGCCAGCCGACACCTCCCGTATGGCCTGGAGCAGGTGCTCGGCTGCCTGCGTCTTCGATACGCATCCTTTGACGCCGGCACGAAGCGCTTCGAGAACGTGATGTTCCTCGGTGTACATCGTCAGCAGGATGATCTTGGCGCGCGGCGCCACCCGCGCGATATCCCGCGCGGCGCTGATGCCGTTCAGCCCAGGCATGGCGAGGTCGAGCACGACCACGTCGGGGTGATGCGCCTCGGCCAGCCCGATCGCCTCGAGCCCGTCCGAGGCTTCGCCGACGACCTCGAACCTCTCCCGCTCGAGCAGCATTCTCAGCCCCTGGCGAACGACGGGATGGTCATCGGCAAGCACAACTCTCATGTGTCCACCTACTCCAGCGGGATCTCGACCGTCAGGTCGGTCCCGCCCCCGTCGTTGTCGCCAAGCCGGAGAGCGCCACCCAGCGCAACGACTCTTTCCTGAATCTCCACCAGACCAAGCCCCCGTGCGCCCGAACGACGGGCCACGGCCGCGGCGTCGAACCCGACGCCGTCATCCAGAATCGAACACGCGACCTTGTGCGACTCGCGGCGGAGACAGACCGATGCCTGAGTCGCTTTCGCATGCTTGACGACGTTGTTGAGCGCCTCCTGGGCGATGCGGTACAGCGTGGTCTCCACAGTCGCCGGCAGGCTGCGATCGAGGGTCGCATGCACGGCCACGCCGACTCCCCACCGCTTCGATATGGTGTCCGCGAGGAACTCGAGCGCGGGCACCAGCCCGAGATCGTCGAGGATTGGCGGCCGGAGCTCGTGCGAGAGATTCCGCAGCCGATCCTCGATCTGCTCGAGGAGCCCACGAACGCCCTGCACCGGTTTCGCCGTACCGGGCTGCCTGACCGCCAGGTCCGCGAGCGCCAGGTGCACCGATGCCAGCAACTGCGCGGCCTCGTCATGGAGGGCCGACCCGATGCGCCTGGCCTGCCCCTCCAGGACGTCGTTCACGCGATGCAGCACGACGTTGGACTCCCGAAAGCCAAGAAACGCCATCTCGAACGGCGACAGCGCTTCGACGAGAAACTTCTCGAGCGCCTCCAGCAGCTTGGCGTGTTCGTGCTCGTGGAGCGGTCGCAGGAGCAAGGCGGGCAGCGCGCGTGAGTGGACGGTGGCAACGTCGAGCACACCCAGGCCGTCCTCGAGCGCCTTGCGTCCCAGCTCGTACGCCCGCGCCAGGGCGGCCTCGTCCTGGTTGGACACGTATTGGCGGAGCGCCATCGAATAGTCGTCCGACAGCGTGCACAGGCGATCGCTCATGGCGCCTCGCCTCCGAGGTATCGCGCAACCATCACGAGGGCATCGTCCACTCCGCTGCGATGTCGGGCCATGATGCCGGCGGCAATGCCCTCCGGGTCGCCGTTGAGGGCAATCCCGTCCGCGAAGTCGGGCCTGATGCCGTCGGTCGCCACAATCAGCGTGTCCAGTGGTTTCAGCGTCACGACCTCTGCGCGCAACCTCGGTGGGAGGCGGTACCCCACGACACCTCCGCGGAGCAGCGCGCGCTCGGGCGACTCGCGCTCCGTGCCGTCTTCGTGAACGAGTACGCCCTCGACGTTGCCGACGCCAAGCCATGTCAGGGTGCGGTCGCACGAGTCGAGAAGGGCGACCGTCATGGTGACGCCCCGGCTGCGTTTGAGAGCGTCATGACACCGAAGCACCAGCGAGACCGGGGAGTCGCTGACGTGCGCCCTGAGCACCGCCGCCGCGGCTTTCGCGGCCGCGGCCGCGTCGGATCCATGACCGACGCCGTCGATGACAGCGATCAGCACGCCGTCGCTTCGGGTCTCCACGACGAACAGATCACCCGACTCCGGCTCGGCCGGCAGCGGCATTTCGGCGACGCCCCAGGCGACGACGCCTCCAGGGCACACCGTGCGGCCGTGGTGTTGCGGCATCGTCACACTGCCCATTTCTTCATCGTCACGGTCGTGCCCTTGCCGACCTCGGACGCGATCTCGAATTCGTCCATCAACCGTCTCGAGCCGGGAAGACCGATGCCCAGGCCCTTGCCTGTGGAGTAGCCGTCGCGCATGACCGTGGCAATGTCGGCGATACCGGGCCCGTGATCGAGCGCCACGATCTTGATGCCCGCCGAACCCGCGTTGTTGAGGAGCGTCAGCACGACCTCTCCCTCCTTCGCGTATTCGACGATGTTCCTCGCGACCTCGGAGATGGCGGTGGCGATGATCGTCAGGTTGCTGTTCGAGAAGCCCGCCTGCGCCGCGAGCGCACGACCCTGCTGGCGGGCAATCACGATGTCGGTGGATGACTGGATCCGGACCCGGACTTCAGGCTCCATGACCGTCCTCGAGCCGCAGTTTCAAGAACAGCAGCCCCTCCTCGAGATCCAGGGCCGTGGGTACGTTCTCGAGCGTCAACCCGAGCTGCACCATCGACATGGCGACCTCGGGTTGTATGCCCACGATGACCGTCTCCGCGCCGCGAAGCTTGGTCGTGTAGGCGATGGCGCGCAGCGTGCGGGTGGCGAACGAGTCCAGGACATCGAGCGCGGTGACGTCGACGATCACGCCCCGCGCGCGGTGCCGGCCAACCAGGTCGGCCAAATCATCGCGCAGCTGAACCAAGTCCTGGTCGCTCAGCGCGGACTGAATGCTGGCGATCAGGAAGTGACTCTGCTTGAGAATCGGAACGGCCATCGTGCCCCCGCTGTTCGGACGCCCATGGTGAAGCGACGTGCCGGTGCTCGCGCGCGACCACCGGCATCCCTACCATCGTGAAGCGCCGCCGCCTCTCCCCCGGGTGATGTGAACTACTGGACGCGCGGGGGAATTTCCTCGAGGGCAACCGCCTTGAAGCCCAACAGGCGCTCGGCGAGCTCGATCCCGCCTTGCAGGTCGCCGACGGTGTTCATCTTACTCAGGTCGACGCCGATGGTAACCAGTGTCTGGGCGATTTCGGGGGAGAGGCCCGTGACAATGACCGTGGCGCCGAGCAGCCGCGCGGCTTCGACGGTTTGCACCAATCGGTTCGCAATGGCTGAGTCGATCACGGGAACACCCGTGATGTCCATCACGGCGACTTTGCCGCGGTTCTCGCGTATGCCGCGCAGGAGTTGCTCGGTGAGCTGCCGCGCGCGCTGCGGGTCGATCAATCCGATGATCGGCAGAATCAGCAGCCGCTCACGCACGCGGAGGACCGGAGTGGAGAGCTCACGGATGGCCTCCTGCTGCTGCCGGATGATCCGTTCCCGCTCCTGGACGAAGCCGACGGCCACCGTGTTCGCAATCCGGTTCGCGGCGGGCTCATACGCATCGAGCACGAAGTTGAGCAGCTTGAAATCGAGCTGGTACTTCTTGAACAGCGAGCGGGCCAGCACGTCGCGCAGCAGCAGCACGATGCCCAGCACTTCCTGCGTTTCGACGCCTCTCGGGATGATGCGTTCCGACAGGTCGCGCGCGTAGGCCTGGAGCGCTTCGACGCTTCCCGTCTCGAGCACTGCGACGTAGTTGTCGTACACCGTGGTGGCTTCGGCGAAGATCTCCTCACGCGTCATCGCGGTAAGCAGCCGCGACTCCGTGATGCGCCGCGCCCATTCCTCGCGGAGCTCGGTCCGGTTCTCACGCAGGTGGGACACCAGCTCGCGCAAGAGAGCCGTCGTGGATTCGCGATTCGAACTGGTCATCGGCTGAACCACATGGTTCTTCTCACGCGCCATACACTCCCCCTTCCGGGCACCTTTCGTGACGTGTCCCCGGGGTCGGAGCCCGGAGACCCATGAGTATGCGGGAGCCGAAAGAACCCGGGTAATCAGGTATTGTCCCTACTCCGCTCGGGAAAACACCCGACGTCCGTGGGCACACCTGCCTCCTCCTCCTTGCGCCGGGTCCGGCGGGCGGCATAGTCTACAGCCTCCATTACCGGCCCTCCAGCAGGAGAATCACGATGATCCGCAGACATCTCGGCGGCATTCTGGTCGCCGTGGCCCTCGGGATCGCTGCTGCCGCAGCCCAGACGCAGACGCAGAAGCCGAACCCGCAGAACCAGGCAACCGAGGACTTCGAGGCTCCTGCCGCGTTTCCTCTGGCCGCCCCGAAGGGCACCGACAGCCGCGCGATGACCGAGGCGCCGCCCAAGGCAGTCAATACCGGTCCCTTCGATCCCGCGACCTGGAAATACGGCACCGCGTTCGCGCCGCCGCCGGGGACGAAGATCTGGAATCCGGTGAAGCTGAAGATGCTGCAGGGCGGCAAGGTCACCGGCGGAACGCTCTTCAGCGCGACGGATCCCGCCACCTACTGTGCGATGGCCGACGCCGGCTACGACTTCATCTGGACCGAGATGCAGCACGACCAGCGCGACTGGGACCAGGCGGCGCAGATGTGGCGGACGTGCCCGTACGCGCGCGCGGTTCCAGGGGTGCGCGTGGCAAGGGCCGAGGAGCGCGAGATCCAGCACGCGCTCGACGCGGGCGCGCTCGTCGTCGCCGTGCCGACGGTCGATACGGTGGACGAGGCGATCGAGGCCCGCAACTGGACGTACTTTCCGCCGCTCGGCCGACGAAGCGCGGGCGGCGGACAGGCGTTCGAACAGGACATGTGGGGTCGCGTGCCGGGGGGTTATCGAAACACCGCCAACGACAACATCGTCCTCATTCTCATGATCGAGACGCTGGAGGGCCTCAAGAACGCGGAGGCCATCGCGAAGGTTCCCGGGGTGACGGCCTTGTTCGCCGCGAGCGGGGACCTGGGGAATTTCACCGGGTTCAGGCAGGGTTCACCCGATTACGAACGCGTGATCAACATCGTGCACGACGCCGCCATCAAGGCGGGGGTGCGTCTGTGCGGTCCGCTCGCGTGGCGGGATCGTCCCGACTTCACCTGCTTCCAGGCGGGCACCGAGGTCGCGGCGATCCGGCGGGGCGTGGCAGCGGAGCTGGGCAATCTGACGAACACACAGCCGGTCCCGGAGGTCGGTCCGTTCGCGAAGCCGGCCGCGCGTTGACACCTGCAGATCGATCGGAGAACGGATGAAACGACTGAGCGTGACGCTTGCGATCGGTGTGATGCTCGTCATCGCGGCGGCGGTGCGCGAGCCTTTACGCGACACCGCTGCTGCGCAATCCAGGCAGCCCGCCGGCACGGCCCATACCGGCAAGGCCTTCCGGTTCAACAAGGTCAGAGAAGGGGTCTATCACGCCGTCGGCACCGGTTCGCTGGCCGTCGTCGGTAACTCCGCCTTCATCGTCAACGACAACGACGTGATCGTCGTCGACGATCACGTCTCCCCGGCCGCGGCCTGGGTGCTGCTGGAAGAGATCAAGGAGGTCACGAACAAGCCCGTGACCACGGTGATCAACACGCACTTCCACTTCGACCACGCGCACGGCAACCAGATCTTCGAGCCGGGCGTGCAGATCATCGGGCACGCATTCACGCGTCAGATGCTGCTCGGCAACTCGACCGGGATGCCGCTGTACCAGAACTATGTCGGGACGATGCCCGGCCAGATCGACACGCTGAGAAAACGTGTCGCCTCGGAGGCCGACGCCGCCGCGAAGGCCAAGTTGCAGTCGCAGCTGCAGGTCCTGGAGAACAATTTCGCGTCGCAGAAGGAGCTGAAGCCGACTCCGCCGAATGTGACTCTCACCACCGCGATGAGTCTCTTTCGAGGGAATCGTGACATCCAGGTTCGCTTCCTCGGCCGGGGTCACACGGCCGGCGACGTCGTCGTCTTCCTCCCGAACGAGAAGGTCGTCATCACCGGAGATTTTCTCACCGCAGGCCTCTCGAACATGAGCGATTCGTACCCCGAGGAGTGGGTCGCCTCCCTCGATGCGCTGAAGAAGCTCGATTTCGATACTGTTCTCCCGGGACACGGAGAGGCATTCACCGACAAGGCGAAGATCGACTACTTCCAGGCGTACCTGCGGGATGTCTGGAGCGAGGTGGGCCGGCTCAAACGTGAAGGCGCCTCGGCGGCAGAGGCCGCCAAGCGCGCGGACCTCACGAAACACAAGGACCGCCTGCCCATCCAGGGGCCCGGCGTCCCTCCGATCGCTGCCACGCGCATCTACGAGCTGCTCGACGCGGAAAAGCGCTGACGCCGTTGGCACGGCGTTCGCTATCGCTGATCACGTCGGGCCACGTTCTCCCCGCCCGGGCCCGTATCCGCGACGTGACGGCATTACAGAAATGAAGACGCTCGTACGTTCTTCGCGCGGGCACCTGAAATACACGGGGAAGATCACGCGCGAATCGTTTTCGTCGTGGGCCGAATCGCCAGCCGGCCGGCAGGCACTCCAGGCTGTGGCCGCCCGTGTGCGCTTCGCGCTGTTCGGCCGGATGCGCGCAGCCCGCAGGAAGATCTGGCGCGAGCTGATCGAGGCGGCTCGCGCCGGCACGGCTGTCGAGGTCCTGCAGCGCGAGGCCGACGCGTACCTCTCTCGTCTCGACACGTTCGTGTACGCCGACGCGCTGCCGAGCGTCATGGTCGATCTTCACCGTCTCATCGTAGTGCCACGCGTGTTCGTCAACGGTGAAGCGCATCGGCGCATCGAGCGTGCCCTTCGCGCACAGCCACTCTTCGGTGGCCTCAGCGGCGGCGATTCGTTGCGGCGCTGGTTCGCCTTTGGCCTGATCGACGGGCTCGCGGGCGCCGTCACCGACGCGCGGCCGTCGGTCCGTCAGCCGTTACCGGCCGGCGACGGCTGGATCGTTGTCGGGATGGACGAAGACTTCAAGTGGCATATCCCCTTCGACGGCCCGCCATGGCCGGGCCACTATTTCGTGCTCGAGCTCACACGACGCCCGCTGACGCGCGCAGCGAAGAGAGACGCGGCCGAGGCGATCGCCCGGTTCGGGGAATCGCTCCGGTCTCTATCCGTCCTCGATCGGGCCGAAATCATGAGACGGGCGGCTGTGTCACTCGATCAGCTGCTCGGCCCGCGCACACGCGCCGTGATGTCCCGGTCGGCCTGAAAATCGAGGTCTTCAGCGCGGAGCCGGCGCGGCCCCGGCGCCGCCGCCCGCCGATGCGCGGCCGTCTGTCTTCAGGTCCGCGAGCGAGTCGGCTTCGGTCTTGTGCGGCGTGACCTTGTCGGGATCCACACGAATCATCAGATAGGTGACGTGGTCGTCGATCCTCGTGAATTGATGGCCCGTACCGGCCGGAATGACGACGACGTCCCCGGTCTTGATCTGGTGCGCCACGCCGTTACGGATCGACTTGGCGTTGTTGCCCGGGCCATTGAGCAGCCGAACCGTCGTCTGAGTGGAGGGGCGGCGCTCCTTGCCGACGAGATCCGGCCCCAGAACGAGAGTCGCCGAGCCTGAGATGACGTGATAGACCTCGCTGACGAGGTCGTGCTCGGCCACGGACGCTTCGGGGTTGTTCAGCCTGCCGCGGTGGACGACGGCCACGCCGACGTTGGCCTTGCCGATGTCCACCTGGCGGACCTGCTGGTCGGTGAGCTGATTGGCGATGGCGCGCTTGACGTACGCGTCGATCTCGGAGCTCGGAATGTAAGTGCCCGGGCACATCTTGCAGGTCGGCTGATACTCGCGTTCCTGAGCCGCAACCGACGCGAGGGCAAGGATCACTCCGACGGCACCCGCGATGACCTTGAACATGACGTGCGCCTCCCCGCGCAGGGGGGATTCTCTCCGACAACGCGCGTCACGAGCAAACGCCTCGCGGGAGCCCGTGTCCAGCGGCGCGAGGATGGGCGCTGAATCACGAGGACGCCGGCGCCACGTCCATCAGGTCGATCACGAGCGCGGCCCGGACATCCACGAGGAGCAGCACGCTGCCGTCGGGCGACAACCGGTACTGAAGCTCCAGCGGGAGCGGTGGCAGCGCGCGAGCGAGCGCGTCCCCGATCGGCGCGCTCCACATCCATGCCAGCCGGCTGTGCACCAGCGGCGGACGCACGCAAGGCGCGTCCTCGGCTTCTTCACCGCAGCGCGCAAGAGTGTATTGACGTCCTTTGAGCGCACCCGAGGCATCGATCCGCACGCGGAAGAAGTCGGCGACTTCAGGGCCGAAGATGTCGCCCTGCCGCGCATCCGGCCGCTCGGCCGCGATCGCCCGCGCCAGCGCGTCGTTCGCGGCGGCCATCGCTTCCAGATCGGAGGCAATCCAGGGTGACAACGGCACCTCGACGCGGCGAGTCATCTCGACGTACGCGTTGACCGCGCGGTCGAACATCTGCAGGGCGGCGATGTCGTCGGCTTCGTTTCGACACAGCACCTGGCCGGCGGATGCGGCCGATGGCGGAAGTATCAGGAAGGTCGCAAGCAGGATGGCTGCGCGTCGCATGGTCCACCTCCGGACGACGGGTGAACCGCAGTAATCGTGCCAGCAGGCCGCGACCAACCAGCGCCATCATTCGGCGCGGGTCCGATTCACCGCTCGGGATTCGTTCGCGCGCCCGCGGAAAAAGCCCCGGTGGAGGCCGTCCCTCCCTGTCGGCGCTCTCGGAACAGTTTCGACGGTTTGAGACGCAACCCGAACTGTTCGACGGCGTGGCGGCGTATGTGGGCAAGCGCGTCTTCGACTGAATCGGTCACGAGCAGCAGCGTGAGATCGGACTCGCTGATCGTCCCCTCGCGGGCGAGGTGGTGAAGCAGGTCCTGCAGCGGACGCCAGTAGGCGGTGCCGAACAGCACCACGGGGAAGTTGTCGATCTTCCCTGTCTGAATCAGCACCAGGGCTTCGAAGAGCTCGTCGAGCGTGCCCAGGCCTCCCGGAAGTCCGACGAATGCGTACGAGTACTTGAAGAGCAGCACCTTACGCACGAAGAAGTAGCGGCACGTCACCCATCGATCGAGGTAGGGGTTGGGCTCCTGCTCGGTGGGCAGCTCGATGTTGCAACCCACCGATCGGCCTCCCGCCTCGCGCGCACCCCTGTTGGCGGCCTCCATCAGCCCCGGCCCGCCTCCCGTCATCACGGTGAACCCCATGCGGGCGAGGCTGGCGCCTACGTGCCGGCCGAGGGCGTAATGCGGATGCGACTCTCCGTACCGCGCCGAGCCGAACACGGTGACGCAGGGCCCGACGAAGTGCAG
>DASTDQ010000530.1:0-2635 GCA_035710305.1 Vicinamibacterales bacterium
CCGCGCCCTGGCCAACGCACCGAGGGTGCTGCTCGCCGACGAGCCGACCGGCGAGCTGGACGAGGCCACGGGCGCGCAGATCGCCACCCTGCTCGATCGCGTGAACGAGGGCGGAACGGCGCTCGTCATCGTCACGCACGACTTGACGCTCGCCGACCGAGCCACGCGCGTGCTGACGATGAGAGACGGCAGGATCGAAAGCGAGCGCACGCGATGATCGGCAGGCTGGCGTTCAGATCGCTGACGGCCCATCCCGTGCGGAGCGCCGTGCTGGCGGCGGGCTTCGGCGCCGGCGTGGCGGTGATGGCCCTCCTCCTCGGCGTGGCGAGCATCGTGCTCGAGCAGGCGCAGTCGCCGGCGCTCGTCGGCGGCGGCGACGTGAACATCTCCCTGCCGCTCGGCGTGCCGGCACGGCTCGTGCTCGCGGGCACGCTGCAATCCAACACGATGCGCCCGCGCGTGAGGGCCGCGGCGGCGTCACACACGACGGAGCTGTATCTGCTTCGCGATGGCCGCCGTACGCGCGTCGATGTGCGAGGCGGGATCCCGAGCGTCGAACGGGAGCTCGGCGACCCGGAGGTTGCCGGCATCGGCGCCTGGCGGGACACGCCGGAGGACTCGGCGTGGACGCGCGAGCCTCCGGACGTGGTGCTGCGGCAGATCGATCGCTTCCACGGCGTGCCCGACGTGCCCGAGTGGGCCGACTCCTGGGCGGAGTGGCTGTACTTCAACGGCCGATCGAACGAGGCGCGCTTCTACCTGACGTTCCTCGTCGGCCCCCGCACGAAGTCGGGAAACCGCGCTGCGGGCGTCAGGCTGCAGATCGAGCGGAACGGCCGCATGGAGTCGTACGGCGCGAGCACGGAAGTCACTGATGCCGATCTCGCGCGGGCGCCGGACCTGGCAATCGGCGCCAGCTCCGTACGGCTCGACGGCATGGTGTACCGCATTCACGTGGACGTCACGGGCGCCGGGGGGCGCCGCGCAACCGGCGACCTGTCGCTCACGGCATCCGCCGGCCGCTTCGTGCCTCCGATCGAGATCACCGGGGCGCGCGGCTGGCGTACGGGCTACGTCGTTCCGGTGATGTCGGGCGCGCTCGACGGAGCCCTGACGGTGGGACCGGACGAGATCCCGCTCGGGGGAGGTACGGGCTATCACGACCACAACTGGGGATTCTGGCGAGGCGTGTCGTGGCAGTGGGGACAGGCGCAGCAAGGCGATCTGTCGCTGATCTACGGACGCGTGTTTCCACCGCCGGAGGCCGCCGACCCGGAGCGGATCCCGGGCCTCGTGGGCGCGCTCGGACCGGACGGCCCCCTCGGCTACGCCACCGACGTGCGCATCACGGAAACCAACGACGCGAGCGGCCGCCCGCAAACGATCAACGTCCGCGCACGCGGACCAGCGCTGACGATCGACCTCCGGTTCGATGTGATGTCCACAGAGACGTCTCGAATGACGCAGGGCCCGCTCGGCAACGGCCTGGACTTTCTGCAGATGCGCGGCCAGTACACGGTGTCGGGCCGCGCGGGCGAACGGGAGCTCTCGTTCACCGCCCCGGGATCGGCCGAGACGTTTCGAGGGGACCAGTGATCGCACGCGAAGAGTCTCTGGAAGACGCGATTGAGTCTCTCGTCCAAGCCGGCCAGCTGGCCGGAGCGGCTGCACTCGTTTGGCGGGACGGAACCGCCACGGATGTCGTCACGGTGGGACGCCGCGACCTCGTCTCGGGACTGCCCGTCGAACGCGACACGATCTTCCGCCTCGCCTCGCTGACGAAACCCGTGACGACGGTGGCCGCGCTTTCGATGCTGGACGAGGGGCGCTTTACGCTCGACGAGCCGATCGCAGGAGTCGCCCCGGAGCTTGCGCGTCTGCGCGTATTGCGCGCTCCCGAGGGACCTCTCGATCAATGCGACGACGCCGCGCGTCCAATCACCTTCCGTGATCTGCTGACGCATCGTTCCGGGCTGACCTACGCCGATTTCCACAGCGGGCCGATCGGGCGCGCCTATGCGAACGTGCTGGGCCCCCAGATCGACAATCCGCTCACCCCGGATGAATGGATCGCACGCCTCGCGACGCTGCCGCTGATCGACCAGCCTGGCACCGGCTTCCACTACGGCCACTCCACCGATCTGCTCGGATTCCTGCTGGCGCGCCTCGAGGGCGCCCCGTTGGGTGCCGTGCTGGAGCGGCGAGTCTTCGCACCCCTCGACATGTCCGACACCGGCTTTGCGGTACCGCCGGCACAACGTGATCGCCGCGCCGGGTTGTGCGGCTTCGACGGCGAGGGCCGCATGGCTACGCTGACTGCCGCACCGGGTGGCCACGCTCTGCCCGATCGGCCGGAGGGGATGACGTTCGAGTCGGGCGGCCAGGGTTTGTGGTCTACGCTCGACGACTTTCTGACGTTTGCGCGAACGCTCATCGGCGACGGCGTGCCGGGAGCGCCGCTTCTCGGTCGAGAGACGCTGGCGATGATGACGTCGAACCAGTTGACGCCGGACCAGCGTGCGGCGACGCGTCTGCTCGGACAGCCGATCTTTGCCGCCGGTCACGGCTATGGTATGGGCCTCGCGGTCGTCATGGAACCGGAGGCCGCAGATCCGTTGCGTTGCCGTGGCGGCGT
>DASTDQ010000531.1:0-3358 GCA_035710305.1 Vicinamibacterales bacterium
TGCGGGAGGCACAAGGTCGAGCCGCTCTTTGCCGCGCTGGCAAAGCACGACCTGTGGTTCACGGGCCTCAGACGCGGGCAATCGGCGTCGCGCGCCGCACTCGAAGAGGTCGAGCCCTTCAGGCTGCCGAACGGGCAGGTGCTGCGGAAAGTGAGCCCGCTCGCAACGTGGTCGACCAAGGACGTCTGGGCCTACGCCCGGGCGCACGACATTCCGCTGCTGCCGCTCTACGACCTGGGGTACACGAGCATCGGCTGCGAGCCGTGCACGACGCTGCCGGTCGACCCGACCAACGACCGTTCGGGCCGCTGGCAGGGCCAGAAGCTCGAATGCGGGATCCACATTCAGGTGAGTTAGAAGACCTAGGCGCGCGTCGAGAAGCGACGCCGGAACGCTCCAAAGGCCAGCAGGCCTGACGCGAACATTGTCAGTGTTGCTGGTTCCGCCACCTGGAGAATCAGCTGGTCCTGGGCCGCTTTCCCGTTCATGTAGAACAAGTTGACAACGCGCACGTTGCCGATGCCGGAGTATCCGTTGGCCACGGCCTGGTTCGCCCCCACGATGTACTTGTTGGCCAGCTTCTGCGCGTTCGTCAGGGTGATCTCGTTCTCGAAATACCAGATCGCCGTCTGGAAGGCATTCGCCTCCGTCTGGTTGTGCTGGTAGCCGATCGAATTGGGATTCAGGCGCAACTGCGTATACAGCCACGCGGTCTGCGACTCGATCGGGTCGTTGCCGGCAGCGTCGTCGGCATAGTTGGTAACGCTGCCCACGCGGAAGGGCGTGTTGTAGCTGATGAACTCGGTCCTCTGCAGGCAGAAGGTGACGAACGACGTCGTGCTGCCGTTCACGAAGAGGTTGAACTCGCCGCCACCGGTCGTGCCGGGGCCGTCAGTCAACACCACGGTGTCGCCAGCCACAATCGGCCCGGCGTACGTGGTTGCGGAAGCGACAAGGAGCAACGGCAGAAGAACCAGGGCCCGACGGATGCGCATTGAGCAGTTTCCCTCGACCTCAACCGTTACAAGACCTGGGCCAAGCTGTAACTTGCTGTTTTGAAAGCTTTAGCCGGCCAAGCTCAGCGCTAAATACCCGGGCGGGCAGACGTTTGTCCAAGCGGCGCGGTTTGTACTCGGCCTGGCGGCCTTCCACTCATGCCTTGCCGGGATGCTTGCCGTCGGAACCCCGAATGGGAATAGGCCAATAGCCAAAAAACGCGGCGTGGAAGATCAGGAACGGGAAGGTCACGCTCAGGAGCGCGTTGGCCAGCCAGATCTCCCGCTCATAGCCGGGCGGGCCGGAGGCCAGCCGCCCGGTCACCGTTGGGGAAAGCGACACGTACAGTTGCGCCAGCACGAGGCCGATGGCGGCGGCGGCAATGCTATTCATCACGCCCTTCAGCGGCTGCGGTATCTTCGCGAACAGTGAGTTCTGCAGCATGTTCAGGACGATGATCGAGCCAAAAATGAAGGGAGCACTCACGCCGGTGAGGAACGACATCGGATCGATGCCCTGCCTCTCGACGCCAATCCACATCGCGACGGCCGCCCCGGCCAGCGTGACGACGGTCCAGACCATGCCGAGCACCGGCTGTTTCATGACGCCCGCAACCGTCGTCATCGGCCACAAGTCGAAGCACAGCACGAGGAACATGACCGCGAGGGCCGTAACGTAGAAGACGAGGGCCGACACGGCGTTGTACATCCCGGCTGGAGCCGAGGCCACGTACTCGGGCGCCTGCGCCATGAAACCGTAGTTGAAGAAGAGCCGGAACACGACGTACGTGACCAGATAGGACGCCACCAGCAGCGCCAGCCCCGAGACCAGCGGATTCTTGAAGAGACTCGTGAACGGCCAGCCGCCCAGCATGATCGCCAGCCAGAAGGTGGTCGGGACGACGATGATCGCGTAATGCGTGGGGATCGGTCCGGGAGGCGTCACGCCGCCGCCCACCAATTGCAGGGTGAACGGCGCGGCCACCATCGCGGCGACGATCGTCAGCAGCACGAGGACCAGGCCTTTGGCCGGCTGGCCGAGCCGGGCGGCAAATGACGGGTTCGCGGCCCACAGCACGACGATCACGACCTGCATCGGGATCAGGCCGAGCATGAAGAACGCGACCCACCCCGCGAACGCGGGAAAGTTGAACAGCGAGACGAAGCCGAGCGCGATCGCCATGACGATCGCGCTGGCTACCAGACCGAGGGCCGGTTGAGCCACTAACGATTCACTTCTTCGTCGACCCCGGTTTGAGCTCTTCGTAGATCACGCCGAAGTTGCCGCCGGGGCCGCCGCGCCCGCCGGCCAGGTTGTAGTCCTTGAAGGTCTCAGGCAGCTTGAACTCCTTCATGGCTTCTTCCGGCGTCTTGCCCGCCTTGAGCGACGCGCGCGCGTGGGCGAGGAACCGGCGGTTGAAGTCGGCGAAGTTTCTCAGATCCTGGAACGTCATCGTGGTCATGTTATGGCCGTTGATGATGGTGTCGACGTTCTTGACAGTGGCGGCCTTGGCGATGGTGTCGGGATAGGCTATGCCGCTGCCGCCGTTGTTCCTGTCGATGAGGGGCTGTCCCTTGTTGGCAAACGCGTCTCCGGTGTGCATCACACGAGCTTTCCGGAAGACGACGAACGCATCGCCGTTGGTGTGAGCTGGACCGAAGTAGTAGAGATCGATCGCGTCGTCGCCGCCGAGCATCGAGAACCGTGTCTTGAAGGTCCGATCCGGGAGCCCGTGCTTGTTGGCCGCTTCCTGGAACGCGGGCATCTTCTGCATGTTGGCTTCGGTGTTCTCCTGGGTGACGATCTCCACACCGAGCGGGAAGAAGATGTTGCTCCCGTTATGGTCGCCGTGGGTGTGCGTGTTGATGATGTACTTGATCGGCTTGGGCGTGACCGATCTCACCTGGTCGAGGATCGCCTGGCCGTTGTTGGGGTTCTTCGTATCGACCAGGACGACGCCGTCAGCCGCGACATACACGGCCGTGTTGCCTCCCGCGCCAAAGATGAAGTAGAGGTTCTCGGCAACCTTCTCGATCTTGCTCACTCCGGCGGGAGGACCACCGCGACCTTCACGACCCTGTCCGCCACCCCGACCCTGTCCACCCTGCCCCGCCGGCGGCCCCTGCAGCGCCGACAGGTTCGCGGCCGCCGCGGCAACGGCGCCCGCAATCACAATCACGCCCAGCACGTATGTGCGCTTCATGACCACCTCGCAAGAGTCAGACGAATTAGGAACGCACTGATATTTCAGCGGCTGAATTGTATCTTGTCCGACATCCCGTCGTCCCAGCTGCTCCAGCCCGACGTCATCCCGTAGGGAACCCGTTCGAGCACCGCCTCGATCTCGTGGAGCAGCCCCTTT
>DASTDQ010000532.1:0-2786 GCA_035710305.1 Vicinamibacterales bacterium
CCGATCCGGGCCGCACGGTGTTCGTCTCGACGCACCTCATCTCGGAGTTCGAGGGGCTCATCGATCGGTTCACCATCATCGACAACGGCCGCGACGTCCTCACGCTCGACGCCGACGCGGCCCGCGAGCGCTATCAGCGAATCTACGCGCGCTTCCCGGAGGAGCCCAGGGCGCTCGACCTGACCGCCGCGCACGTCATCCGGCGCGAGGGGCGCGAAGTCGAGTTCATCGCGCGCGGCAACTCCATGGAACTGCTTGAGCGCGTCACGGCCTACGCGCCGGAAGTGGTGAAGGCCGAAGCGCTCTCGCTCGAGGACATCTTCGTCTCCACGGCGCACCACACGGGAGCGGCAGCGTGAACCCGGCGCGGGCCGTCAGGCTGCTCGTGCTGAAGGAAGCGCGCGCGCTGCTGCCCATCTGGCTTGCGTCGGCGGCCGCGATCGTCGTCGGCATGGCCGACAGACGAGGCCCGCTCTTTCCATTCGGTTTGCTTGCATTCTCGGTTGGCGCCGCCGCGCTCGGTGCGTTCTCGGTGGGCCATGAGTACGCGTATCGCACTCTCCCGGCGCTTCTCGCACAGCCTCTCCCTCGTCAACGCTTCCTGCTGGCGAAGGCCGCGGCCCTCGCGCCGTTGCTTGCCAGCCTCGCCGCGCTTGCGCGGCTGATGCTCGTGCGAGCCAATGGAGGCTCCCCATCCGGCAGGGCGATCTCCAGTGAATGGCTCGAAATCAACACGATTCTCGTGCCCATCCTGGGCTTCTGCGTCGCTCCGTGGCTCACCTTGATCTTCCGACACGTGATCGCCGGCGTGGTGTTCACGCTCGCCATCCCCGCTGCGGTGTGGCTTGCGATCAACCTGGTGCCCGCGCTCGATGGCGTCGTCATCGATTTCGACGACGTTCGTGCTCTGAGCATCTTCTGGATCATGATCCTGGGCGCCAGCGCTTTCGCGCTGGTCGATGGACCGCGGAGGTTCGTCCGGCTCGAGGCGGCCGACGGCGCCGGCGGGGTCTCGGTGTCCAGAACCAGCCGACGAAATGCCCCGTCGGCCGCGTCGCCAGGCCGTCGCCACCCGCTCGCGCAACTCGTCGCCAAGGAGATCAGGCTGCAGCGCGTGACGTTCCTGCTGCCTGCGTTCTACATCCTGTCCTGGGCCGTCATCGTGGCCACCGACTCGACCTCGTTCCTGGGTCCCGCTTTCTTCGCGATGACCGTTGCGTACTGCGCCGTGACTGCGCTGCTCGTCGGCGCGCTGGCGAGCGCGGAGGAGCGTTCTCTTGGAACCCTGGCCGCCCAGGTGCTGCAGCCGCTCGCGATGTGGAAACAGTGGACCGTGAAAGTCTCATGCGCGCTCGCGCTCACCCTTGTCTTCACGGTCGTGCTGCCCAGGGCACTGGAATGGGTCCATCCTTTGAGCCAGCAGGTGCCCGTGTCTTGGGGAATGGCCGGCGTATTTCTATTGCTCGCGACCTGCAGCCTATACCTTTCCTCCGTCAGCAACGACGGGTTGCGCGCGCTGCTGCTTGCGATGCCCTTTGCGGCGGTGGCTGGCCCGCTGTTCGTGACGATCACCGAGGAGACCCAAAAGGCGATCTGGCGTCCCATTACTCCCGTCCTTCAAACGCTCAGCCTGAACTGGACGCGACCCATCCCTCTGCTCTCAGGGGCAGATTCCGACTGGTATCGCTGGTCGGAGAGATGGCTGCAGGTGGCCGTCCTGTGTGTTCTCGTCGCACTCCTGATCTGGATGGCTGCCAGAAACCACCGATCGGCCGAACACGGCCTCGGGCGCATGCGGCGTCAGCTCCTGTGGCTCGTGCCCTGCGTCGTCATGGGCGGAGTGATCTCCGGGGCCGTACCGCCGCTGCTCCTCTGGTTCCTCGGTACGCACTGACCTCAGCCCCGCGGCCGGCGTTGTAGAATCGTCGGTCTTCCCGGAGGCCCGGTCATGCCCGACATCTCCAAGGCGGTTCGCGATCTCTCGGCGTCCTTTTCCGGCCGGCTGCTGCTGCCGGGCGACGCCGGGTACGAGGAGGCCCGGCGCGTGCACAACGGCCTCATCGACAAGCGCCCGGCCGTGATCGCACAGTGCCGTGGAACGGCCGACATCAGCGACGCGGTCGCGGTCGCGCGCACGCACGGGCTGAGGATCTCGATCCGCGGCGGCGGACACAACGTCGCGGGCCGCGCCGTCGTGGACGCCGGGATGATGATCGACCTCTCGCTCATGCGCAGCGTCGTCGTGGACCGGGCGTCGCGAACGGCGCGCGTCGAAGGGGGCGCCACCTGGAAGGAGGTCAACCGCGAAACGCAGCAGTTCGGCCTCGCCACGACGGGAGGCGTGGTCGGGACGACGGGCGTCGCGGGCCTCACGCTCGGCGGCGGCTTCGGCTGGCTCATGGCCAGGCATGGGATGTCGCTCGACAACCTGCGGTCGGTGGACGTCGTGCTCGCCGACGGCACGTCCGTCCGCGCCAGCGCTACCGATCACGCCGATCTCTTCTGGGCCGTTCGCGGCGGCGGCGGCAACTTCGGCGTCGTCTCGTCGTTCGAGTTCACGCTGCACGACATCGGCCCCACCATCGCGGGAGGGCTCGTGGCGTGGCCGATAGCCGCCGCGCGCGACGTGCTCAGGTTCTTCAGGGACTACACGGCCTCGATCGGCGACGACGTGTTCACGGTGTGCGCGCTGTTGACGGGTCCGGACGGGGCGACGAAGCTCGCCGCGATCGCGGCCGCGTACCTGGGACCGGCCGCCGGCACCGAGGCGGCACTGGCGCCGGTCA
>DASTDQ010000533.1:0-5652 GCA_035710305.1 Vicinamibacterales bacterium
GCTGAAGGCGGAGAAGAAGCCGCTTCGCGTCTTCCTGCAGGACGGCAGGAACGACAATCGAGCGCTTTCGCAGACCGGGACGTACGACCAGACGCGTGATTGGTTCTTCCAGAACGTGCGGCTCATGGAGGCGCTGACGAAAAAGGGGTACGACGTCAACTACACCTGGGGCATGAACCGCCACGGCCAGGCGATGGGCGGGGCGATCCTGCCGGAGATGATGCGCTGGCTCTGGCGCGATCAACCGGTCTCGACCGACCCGCGCGACATGGTCGAACGGTCGTTGCGCGGGGCGGAGCCTCGCTAGCTGTTTCCGGGCGCTACGATCCTCGTCGCCGCCTCGGGCGCCGCTTGGCGCCTGGGCTGCGAGTGGCTTTACGACGACTCACCCAGGAGCGGATAGAAGGTACGGCCATCTGCACGTCCGCGAGGCGGCCGGCCATCACGTCGCGGCCAACCGGCGTCAGGCCGAGCGTGCGGTACTGATCATCGGAGGCACGGATCAACCCTGCGGCAGCCGCCGCATCGATCCAGCGTTCGACCGTCCGCGGCTCCTCGTGACGCAGCAGGCCCGTCGTCGACAGCTTCGTGAGCGACTCGGGCAGGTCGTCCACGTTGCCGACGAGCATGGCCGCGATCTTCCGACGTCCGTACCGCTCGCCGGCCCGCGCGATGCCCGACAGGATCTTGCGGACCAGGAGCCGAGCGTCCTCGTCGAGCGGCGCGCGCCGGTCGCACGTGCCGCACGACCCGCACGGCTCTCGCGCCGAGGGATCGCCGAAGTACCGAAGGATCGTGGCCCGCAGACAGCCGGCGGCGTCGGCGTAGGCCACCATGCGGCGCAGCTTCTTGTGCTCGATGTCCTTCCGCCGGGCCACGTCGGCCGGATCGATCGCGACCGCCGGCCGGCCGGGCCGATCCTCGGGCTCCTTGTCGATGAGGAACTCGCGCGTCTTGACATCGGCGTAGTGCCAGAGCAGCGTGGCCACGGCCGGGCGCCCGTCGCGGCCGGCACGGCCGATCTCCTGGTAGTAGGCCTCGAGCGAGCCGGGAATATCGAGATGCACCACGACGTCGACATCGGGGCGATCGATGCCCATGCCGAAGGCATTGGTGGCGCACACGACACGCAGTGTGCCGCCGGCGAATGCGTCCTGCACGCGCGTTCGCTCGGCCTCGTTCAAGCCGGCGTGATAGGCAGCGGCCTCGACGCCGCCAGCGCGCAGCGCGTCTGCGCTCGTCTCTGCGTTGCGTCTGGTGGCGGCGTACACCAGCGCGCGGCGATCGGACACCAGTCCCGGCAGCAGCTCGATCTTCTCCAGTTCGTTGGCCACCGGCCGGACGCGCAGGTGGATGTTGGGCCGGTCGAACCCGGCCACGACGACGCTGGGATCGGCCAGGCCCAGCAGCTCGACGATGTCGTCGCGGACCTCCGGCGTGGCCGTCGCGGTGAACGCGGCGATGGGCACGCGCCCCGGCCGGTCGTCGTCTCGCCGGCACGAGGCGGCCGCGCTCTTCAGCCGCCGGTAGTCGGGCCGGAAGTCGTGGCCCCATTCCGACACGCAGTGCGCCTCGTCCACGATGAACCGTGCGACAGCCAGATCCTGCAGCGCGCGAACGAAAGACTCCGAGGCGAACCGCTCGGGCGCCACGTACAAGAGGCGGAGCTCACCGCGCCGGGCCGCGGTCACGGCCTGCTGGCGCGCGCCGGCGGCGACCTGCGAATGGATCGCTGCCGCCGGGATCCCGCGGCGGTTGAGCTCGTCGACCTGATCCTTCATCAGCGAGATCAGCGGCGAGACCACGAGCGTCGTGCCTGGCAGCAGCAGCGCCGGCAACTGAAAGCCGAGCGATTTGCCCGATCCGGTCGGCATTACGGCCAGCACGTCCCGGCCGTGGAGCACGGCACGCAGCAGATCCTCCTGCCCGGGGCGAAACGAGGCGTGACCGAAGTGACGGGTCAGCGCGGAGGTGAGGTCGACGTCAAATCCCAAAGCCCAAATCCCACTCCTCGACTCCCGCTCGGGTGCCTGAGCGAAAGTCGAAGGGCAAGGCGCGACCTGACGACGATGGCAGCCGCGGCGAGGGGTGTCAAGCGAACCCTGGCAGAGTGAAATCGGCGCCCGGCCGAGTGATAATCGGCGTGATCGGCGTGATCGGCGTGAACGCGGTGTCGCGCGTGGCGTCTGGCACGCTGCGCGGCGGAGAACTTTCATGGCCAAGGTGTTGTGGTTTACGGGCCTGATCGTCGTCCTGTACGCGTCGCTGCACGCGCAGTCCACATCGTCCACCGCGGCATCGTTCGAGATTGCCGACGTCCGACCGAGCGCGCCCAGCGCGATCACGGTGATGCGCGGCGGCGCTCCGCGCGCCGGCCGCTACGAACTGCGCACCGCGACGATGGTGGATCTCATTCGCACCGCGTACGCCGTCGATGCCGACAAGGTCGTCGGCGGCCCGCACTGGCTCGAACTCGATCGATTCGATGTCGTCGCTAAGGTACCGGCATCGGCGACGCGCGAGAGCGTGAGGCCGATGCTGCAGGCGCTGCTCGCGGAGCGCTTCGGTCTGGCCGTCCGCCAGGAGGTCGCCGACATCGACGGGTATGCACTCGTGCGCGGGACGGAGCCGAAGCTGCGGGCGTCGGCAGGCGGCCCCTCGACCGGCTGTCAGCAGCTGCTGCAGACGTCGCCCGCACCAGGTGCAACGGGGGTGATCCCGACGTTTGTGATGACCTGTCGGAGCGTCACGCTGAGCGTCTTCGCGGAGACGCTGCGCCGCGCGATGGGAACGCCGCAGCCGGGTCCGGTCGCTGACTCGACGGGGTTGTCGGGCACGTTCGATATCGACCTGCGATTCACCCCGCCGCAACTGGCCGCGATTGCTGGCGGTCAGGGCGCCACGATCTTCGAGGCGGTCGATCGACAGCTCGGTCTCAAGCTCGAGGCCAGGAAGATCCCGACGCCGTCGATCATCGTCGGTCGCGTCAATCGCACGCCGACGCCGAATGCGCCGGAGGTGGCGACCGCGTTTCCGGCGGAGGCACCGACCGAGTTCGAGGTGGCCACGCTCAAAGTCGCGGGGCCGGAGAGTCGCGCCGGCTCGCAGATGCTGCCCAACGGCCGGGTCTCCCTGTCGGCGATCCCGTTGCGGATTCTGTTGGCCATGGCGTGGGAGCTGACAGGTTCGGGTCCGAGCATGATCGTCGGGCCGAAGTTCCTCGATACCGCCAGGTACGACATCGTGGCGCAGTTGACGACGACCGGTCCGATCGATCCACAGGGTGTGGACCCCGAAGCGCTCCGCCTGGCGCTGCGGAAGCTCGTCATCGATCGGCTGAGAATCAAGGCGCACATGGAGGATCGGCCGGCGGACGCCTACGCGCTTGTCTCATCGGGCCGCCACAAGCTGACGCCGGCCGCCGACCCGAACAGCCGCACCCGCTGCACCGATAACCTCTCGTCAGGCGCACGCGGTCAGGCAACGCCCGTCCTCACCAGAAGCGTGACCTGCCAGAACATGACGATGACCGAGCTGGCCGCGCGACTGCAGCCGCTCAGCCTTGGTTTCTTTCAGACGCCAGTGACCGACGAGACGAAGCTCGACGGCCGGTGGAACTTTACGTTGGGATTCTCACCGGAGTTTGTGACGCAGGCGCTGGCCAGGGGCATCGGGCCGGCTGCGCCGCCGGCGGCCGGTGGCGCGCGGGGCCTGGAGGCGCCCGAGCCAACCGGCGCGCTGACCATCGTTCAAGCCGTCGATCGGCAACTCGGGCTCAAGCTGGAGCGCCGTCCGGGCAAGGGTCAGGTGCTCGTCATCGATGCCATCGACGAGGAGCCGCTGGAGAACTGATCTGAGCTAGGAGAGCTGCGGTGCGGGCCGTTCAGGGTACGGTCACCGGGACGTTGAGCACGAACACGAAGCGCTGGCCGTCAGGGGTCACGCTCTTCCACTGCTTCGGGTTCCCGGGCAGCGGGCCTGGCAGCGTGAAGAGCAGCCTTGGCGTACCGGCCTGGATCGTGGGCATCGTGGTAATGTCCACGGCCATCACTTCCCAGTTGGGCGTCAGGTAGTACAGTTCCCTTCCATCCGCTCGCCAGGACACCATGCCCAAAATGTTGTCACTCAGCACCTGAACCGGCATGGCGCTTCCGCGTCCGTCCGGCCGCTTGGGGTCGAATGGGCCCACGTAGAGCCTGAATTCATCGGCTTCGACCTCGTCGGACAAGTACGCGATGTGGCGTACATCGGGCGAGAATCTGGCCTCCGCAACCTGGTACTCGCCACGGAGCCATTCCATCGCCCGCCGCTCCTGGGCGTCCTGCGCCCCGGCGAGCGGCACGACGTATAGGACGCCCCAACAGCCGTCCTGGAACGTCAGGAAACGTCCGTCCGTTGACCAGTCGGTCACCTCCAGGTGCGCGCCGGGCGTGTACTGAAAGACGCGCTCCTCGTTGCCCGTTCCGTCCCACCGTTTTCGATGGATGCGCGCGAACAGGCCGTGCTCAGATTGGTACGCCAGTTCGCTGCCGTCCGGAGACCAGATCGGCCAGTTGTCCTCTGCGGCATCGCTCGTGACGGGCGTGCCAACGCCCGAGCTCAGGTCGAACCTCCAGATGTCCCAATCGCCCGTTTCGGGAACGACCCGCGTCACGGCAACCCGTCTGCCGTCCGGCGATAGCGTGGGGTTGCGGTACAAGCCGGGTTCCCCCAACCGTTGCAGCACGGCGCCTTGCCGGTCGAACACTATGACTTGCTCGAGCTTCGGTGCGTGGGGCACGGCAATCACGATCCGCTCCCCATCGCGACTCACGCTGATTCGGCCGGGGTCGAGTGGGATCGCCTGCGACGGGCGAAACAGCAGTGTCGGCCGTCCGAGCTCGATCGTGGAATCTGCCTTGACCTCGACGGCCATGATGGCGAGATTCTGGGCCACGTAGTAGAACTCCCGGCCGTCCCTCCGCCACCCCGAATGCATCGTGAACCGGCCGCCGTTGTCCGAAACGGCCTGTGGCGGTCCGGCCACGGGCACTGAAGAGAGAGAGATCGGGCGGACATGGACCTCGTTTCTCCCCGACTCGTCCGAGGCGTACGACACGAAGCGACCATCGGGAGAGAAGACCCCACCCCGCAGGGCGAACTCGACGCGCACGACCTCGGTGGGTGTGCGCGCCCCGTCCCCGGCGACCGGCAGCACATAGAGCGCGCTGCCAAAGAGCGCGCGGCCAAATACGTCGGACGTCGAGAAGCTCAGGTATCTCCCGTCCAGAGACCAATCTTGAACGTCCAGGTTCGCACCCGGATGCCGGTACAGGAGCTCCTCCGCTCCCGTCCCGTCCGCGGCAGCTCGGTACACGCCCTCGTACCCATCGCGCAGCGCCGCGTAGGCGAGCTGGCGGCCGTCCGGCGACCAGATCGGTGTGCGAACCCATTCCTCAGCCAGCGTCCGGTTGGAGGTGATGCGCGTGCGCCGTCCTGTCGCGACGTCGAACACCCAGAGGTCTCGTGTTTCGGCTTCATAGTCGGCCTGGATCACCGCCAGGCGCGTTCGGTCGGGGGAGAACACGGGATCGAAGTACACGCCCCGTTCGCCCACCGTTGTCACGACTTTCCCTTGGCGGTCGAATACGGTGAGGACTCGGGCGTTGGCCT
>DASTDQ010000534.1:0-3357 GCA_035710305.1 Vicinamibacterales bacterium
GATCCCGTCCAGATACGCCGGTACGCGGCCCTCAACCGCTACCACGTCTCGACGATGGCGTACCTGGCCGAGGAGTTGAAGTCGATTCCCGACGGCGACGGAACGCTGCTCGATCGCACGCTGATTCTGTACGGCTCGAACATGGGCAATTCGAATCAGCACCAGCACTACGACGTGGCTCACCTCCTCGTCGGCGGCGCCAACGGGAAGCTCAAGGGGAATCGTCATCTGAAGTACGAACGCAAGACCGCCACGACGGGCAATCTTCTGCTCAGCGTGATGGACATGTTCGACGTTCACAAGGAAAAGCAGGGCGACAGCACGGGCCGCCTTGCCAGGCTGCTGTAGGCCGAGGCGTACATGAGAACTTCGCGCGCTGTTGCGTGTGCCGGTCTGTTGTGGGCCGTCATCGTCGGGATCGCGGCCGGTGCCGGCAAGAGCGATGTGGCCGACGCCGCCAGAGACGGGGACCGCGCGGCCGTCCAGAAGCTGATCTCGCAGAAGGCCGACGTCAATGCGCCGCAGGTGGACGGAAGCACCGCGCTGCACTGGGCCGTCTACCGTGACGACGCGCAGCTGCTGGACATGCTGATTCGCGCGCGGGCGGACGTGAACCCCACGACGCGCGAAGGGGTCACGCCGCTGGCGATGGCCTCGCTGTACGGCAACGCCGCGATGATCGACCGGCTCATCAAAGCGGGAGCGGACGTCAAGCAGCGGGGCCCGAACGGCGAGACGATGGTCATGTTCGCCGCGCGGAACGGAAACCCGCAGGCGCTGACGGTGCTGCTCGAGGCGGGCGCCGAGGTGAACGCGCGTGAGACCGTGCGCGGCACGACCGCGCTGATGTGGGCCGTCGAGCAGAAGCATCCGGAAGCCGTGAAGGTGCTGCTCGCGGCGGGCGCCGATCCGAGGGCGAAGTCCGGCGGCGCGGGACTTCCCCGCAACTACATGGCGAACCGCGTGAACCAGCGCGCGGTGCAGCTGGCGCAGGACCGCCGCAAGCGCGCGGCGGCCGCGGGCATTACCTACGAAGAGCAACTCGTCATCGATCAGAAGACGGGGGCGGAGATCGGCGGGCAGCGGGGGCTCGGTCAGGCGCTGGGGCCGGACGGCCAGCCGCTGGCGCAGCAACCGGGCCGCCAGGGTGGTGCAGGAGCCGCAGCCGGTGCGCAGCCGCCCGTGCAACAAGAATCACCCGCGGCGGCGCCTGCAGCGGCGCCCGACCAAGGCCAGCGAGGCGGCCGTGGGCGCGGCCGTGGACAGGGAGCCGGGCAGACGGATCGGACCACTCCGCAACCCGAGGGTGACAACGACAACGACGATGACACCGAAATCGTCGTCGCCGGCCTCGTGGGCAGCGGCGGCGGCGGCCTGACGGCGCTCGTGTTCGCGGCACGCGAGGGCGACACCGAGTCGGCGCGGCTGCTGCTCGACGCCGGCGCGCCGATCGACCAGACAACCGAATACGGATGGACGCCGCTCCTGACGGCCGTCAACAACCGCAATTACAAGACCGCCGCGTTCCTGCTCGAGAAGGGCGCGGATCCGAACCTCGCGAACAAGGGCGGGTGGACGCCGCTCTATCTGGCCACCGACAACCGCAACATCGAGGGCGGCGACTATCCGGTCCCCAAGGGGGACATGGATCATCTCGACATCATTCGCCTCCTGCTCGAGAAGGGCGCGAACCCGAACGCGAAGGTCAAGGACAACACGCTGACGCGCACGATCTTCACGATGCAGTGGTTTTTCGAGGACGGCGCCACGCCGTTCATCCGCGCGTCGCAGTCGAGCGACACCGAGCTGATGAAGCTGCTGTTGAAGTACGGCGCCGATCCGAAGGCGGCCACCGCAAACGGCGACACCGCGCTCACGGCGTCAGCCGGCATCGGCTGGGTGGAAGGCGTCACCTACGAGCGCTCGGCCAAGGAGAACCTCGAGGCGATTCGCCTGCTGGTCGTCGATCTCGGGCTGGATCCGAACCAGGGCAACAACGAGGGGCGCACGCCGCTGATGGGAGCGGCCATGAAAGGCCGGAGCGACGTCATCCAGCTCCTGGTCGATCGGGGCGCGAGGCTCGACGCACGCGACAAGGGCAACCGCGACACCGACAAGGTGTCGTCGGCCGCCGCGGGACACACCTGGCAGGCGATTGATTACGCCGAGGGGCTCGTGCGAGTCGGCGTGCAGTCGGCCGTCGTGCGACCGGAGGCGGCGGCCCTCATCCGCAAGCTGATGGCCGAACGCGGCCTCCCGGCTCCTCCAGCCGATCGCACGATCCTGTCGGTCTGCGTCGTCGCCCTCTGCCAGGGCACGAGCCCTTAACCGGTGGAGGCGGGTCTTTAGACCTGCCTAGGATTGCCAGGTCTTCGACGGCGGGTCTGAAGACCCGCCGCTACAACAAACCTACTCGACGCCGAAATTCCTCGCCAGGTAGAGCAGCACCCGCTCGAACTCCTCGTCGGAGAGCGGCGCGCCTTCGTTCAGCATCGAGACGAGCGTCTCTTCCCACTCCTCTGGCGAGCGCCGGTTGAACTTGATGCGAAACAGTTCGTGGCACATGGTGCACGTATTGAGGAGCACGTCCTTGCCTGGACCGTCGGGCAGAGGTCCGTGCGTCTGGACCAGATACTTGACGAGTGTCGGCACGTCGTCTTTCGCGACTTTCGCGCCCCGCTCGATCTCCTTCGCGATCTGCCGCGTCCAGCCGTCGGCGTCCATCGCCTGCACCTGGATCGGACGCGCGTTGTGACATCCGAGGCAGTTGGCGTTCATGAGGCGTTCGCCCGGATCGGTCTCCTGTGCGCGGCTGGTTGCGACCACCGCCAGGACGATTGACGCAACGCAGGCGCCGGCAATGACACCGGCACGTCTCGACATACGCTAATGTTACTCATTCGTGGGGATCGATCACGGTCCGGCTAAAGCCGGACACTACGTGCGTCACGGTCGCGGTCCGGCTCAGGCCGGACACTACGTCCGTCACGCCGTCGCGATGCTGACCATGCTCGCGTGGGCCGTAGCCGTTCTGACGTCGGCGCAACTGTCCCAGTCGGTGATCGAGCCCGGTCATCCGGCCATCCGCTACGGCGAGCCGGCGGCGGACCGCGTCGCGGCGTTGAACCGCAGACTCGCCGCTGGTGAGGTTCGTCTCGACTTCAACCCGCACGGCGGGTATCTGCCGGGACTGCTGGCGGCGCTCGAAGTCCCGACCGACTCGCAGATCGTGGTCTTCTCCGGCACGAGCCTGCAGTCGCGGATCATCAACTCGCGCAACCCGCGGACGATCTTCTTCAACGACTCGGTCGCGGTGGCCTGGATGGCCGGCGGGTTCATCGAGGTTGCGTCGCTCGA
>DASTDQ010000535.1:0-3154 GCA_035710305.1 Vicinamibacterales bacterium
GAGGTTGCTGCTGCTCATTGGGCCTTTCGCCTGACGCCTGACGCCTTTCGGGTCGATAGCCGTCGTGCAGCATAGACGAGGATGGCTCCGGCAGTCGCGACATTCAGCGAGTCCACTTCGGGTGCCATCGGAATCGAGACGCGGGCGTCGCACGCGTCGACGATCTCTTGTGTAAGGCCGGCACCCTCTCCGCCAAGGAGGATGGCCGCCTTTCCCCTCCAGTCGAACGCATGTGGATCGAGCCCGCCCCTGGTGACACTGGCGACAGCGCGGACGCCCGACCGCCGCAGGCGCGCCAGCGCCTCGGCCGCAGTCAGGCCGGAGGCAACCGGCAGCCGGAGCACGCTTCCCATGCTTCCGCGAACAGCTTTCCAGGAGAAGGGGCTGGCAGAACCGCCACACACCAGCATGCCCGTTGCGCCGCCGGCTTCCGCGACGCGCACGAGTGCGCCGACGTTGCCGGGGTCCTGGACGTCCACGGCGACGACCACGAACGCGTCTGCTGCAGCGCAAATCTCCTCGGCCGTCACGCTGGGCCGCTGCGCGATGGCGACGATGCCGGATGGCGTGTTGACGGGGCTGAGCGAGGCAAAGACGGCGTCGGGCGCCTCGACGACGTCCACTCCCGCGGCGGACAGCGTTCGGCCAAGACTCCCTTCTTTCGTGTCCGATGACAGCCGCGAGCCGGCGACGGCGACAACCTCGAATGCGATCCCGGACGCGCGTGCGTCGCTCACCAGGTGGAGGCCGTCCAGGAGCAGGCGTGAGCCGGACGGGTCCGGCTCGTCGGTCAGCTCGCGGAAGCGGGCGACGAGCGGGTTACGCCGGCTGCTGACGGAACGCACTTAAGAACCTACTGCACCCTCGCACCTTCACACCCTCGCACCTTTGACCCATTGTGCTACATTCTGATTTCGACGATGAAGGAGAAGATCCTCAAGCGCTTCAACGACGAGATCGCGGTACTCGAGCGCGAGCTGAAGATCGATCTCCCGAAGGAGATCCAGCGGGCGCGCGAGCACGGCGATCTGCGCGAAAACGCAGAGTTCAAGGCCGCGAAGGAGCGCCAGGAGATCGTCAACGCCCGCATCGGCATGCTGAAGAAGCGGGCCGGCGAAATCGCGATGATGAACCTCGATCGCATTCCGCACGATCGCGCCGGTTTCGGTTCGACCGTCGAGCTGCGTTCCACGGCCGGCGACCTCGTCGTCTACACCCTGGTGATGCCGGAAGAAGCGGACGCCGAAAAAGGCCTCATCTCGACCTCGTCCCCTATCGGACGCGCCATCCTCAACAAAGAGGAGGGCGACGACATCAGCGTGACGACTCCGGGCGGGTCGAAGCGTTTCGAGCTCGTGAAGCTGACGACGATCCACGACGAGTGACCCGTGAACGGACTGTACTGAGTTCATCGATGTGACCCCGTACTCTCCGTCGCGCCGGACCGCCCTCGTGCTGACAGGGACGGGCGCGCATGGCGCCTATCATGCCGGCGTGTTGAGAGCGCTGCAGGAGGCCGGCGTCAAGATCGACCTTGTCGCCGGGCACGGCGTCGGCGCCGGCAGCGCCGCGCTGGCGGCGATTGACGGTGCGGCGCGCTTGTGGGAACCGACGGGTATCTGGCGATCGCGCGTGACGGGGTTGTACCGGTGGCGATGGCCGCTGCGCGCCGCCGCATGGATCGGCGTGATCCTCATGGCGGTCCTGCTCACGCCCATCTTCGTGCTCGTCCTGGGCCTGGTGGTCTACCTCCTTGGATTCCTCTTCGAGATGCTTCGGCTGGACGCGGGAAAGACGCTGGCCGACGCCTACTCGGGCTGGCTGCAGGTCGCCTTCGCCGGAGAGAACCTGCCGACGATGGTCCCTCGCCTCGTCATGCTCGCACTGGCGTCGATACTCGCCGTCCTTGCGTGGGGCGGAGTGCTGGCGGGCCGGGCGATCGGGGCGCGGCGCGGGGAGCGGCGGTGGTGGTGGCGCGTCATCGCGGCGCCGCTCGACGCCCAGGCCGCGCGCGAGCGATTCACCGCCGCGGTATGGGACCTCATTCGTGGGGCGGCGCCGGTCGCCCGCCCCGCGCGCACGACCCTCGGCCGGCGATACTCGGAAGTGCTGGTCGAGAACCTCGGGCAGCCCGGCTTTCGCGAACTGCTCCTCGTCGCGACCGACCTCGACGCGCGGCGGGACGTGGTGGCCGCGCTGCTGGCCGAACCGCACCGCCAGTCGTTCCTGGCCCACCGTCCGGGCCGCGATCGACGATCGGAGGTGCTGGATCTGGCCGGAACGGCACGCGATCACGTGATCGATCTGATTGGCGCCGCGGTGACGCCGCCTGTGCTGTGCGATCCGCAGCTGGTGACGTTTGCCGCCGACAGTTTCTGGCGCGGCGAAACTCACCGACTGTGCGATCGTCCCGGCGCGGTGGAGCGCCTGCTCGAGGAGGCGGCAGAGGCGGGCGCAACCCAGGCGATTGTCGTGACTGCGGTGGCGCCGACTGCCGCGCCGCATCGGTTGCGTGCGCCGCGTCTCGACGTGCGAGGGCGGTTCGGCGAATTCCACTGCGCGGCGGAAGCGGCGGCCCTCCGGGATGCCCTCGAGGCGCTGACGCCGCGGTTCGACTCGGTCTACGTCATCCAGCCCGGCCACAACCCGATCGGCCCCTTCGACGTCTCGGGTGCGTACGACGAGGCCTCCGACCGCGCCCAGCAGCTGAACGAGCTGATGGAGCGCGCCTACGAGGACGCGTACCGGCAGTTCATCGAGCCGGTCGTCGGCGCGAGCGGAGAACAGTTGACGCACTCCGGCGAGGCTCCGCGCGACGAGGTCGCGGGCGACTTCCGGCTCAGGTGACGCTCCGCCGCCCGTATAATCGACGCGACAGAAATGGCCCTCACGCCCGGCACTCGCCTCGGCGTCTATGAAGTCACGGCGCAGATCGGTGAAGGCGGCATGGGCCGGGTGTATCGCGCGCGCGATACGCGGCTCAATCGCGATGTCGCGCTGAAGCTCCTGCCCGAGGCCTTCGCTGGTGATCCCGATCGGCTCGCGCGGTTGACGCGAGAAGCGCAGACGCTCGCGTCACTGAATCATCCCAACATCGCTGCAATCTACGGCATTGAAGAATCTGACGGTATCCGCGCGCTCGTGATGGAACTCG
>DASTDQ010000536.1:0-4543 GCA_035710305.1 Vicinamibacterales bacterium
AGCGCCATCGGCCGCCGGTCCGCCGGGTCCCAACGCTCCATCGTCTTCAGCGCCGCGACGACCTGGTCGTAGTCGTTGCCGTCGCGGACGACGAAGACGTTCCAGCCGTACGAGGTCCACTGATCGATCAGCCGGTAGCCGGCGTACTTGCGATCGATCACGCCGCCGATCAGCGAATCGTCGATGCCGGCGTTGTTGTCGGAGATCATCACGCGCAGGCGCTTGCCGACCTTGAGCGCCAGCGCCTGCGTCTTGAGCTCCTGCGCGTGCCCTTCGGTCATCGCGAACTCGCCTTCGAAAGCGATCACCTTGGGAGCATCGACCGCGGCGCCGGCCACGTCCCAGAAGGCGGCCTTGCCGGCGGCGGTGGCAACGCCGATACCCGACGGACCTCCGTTGACGTCGTTGGTGACGTCGGTGCTCTCGGCGTGCCCGGCGAGCGCGCGGATGCCTCGCAACTTCGCCTGCGCGAAAAGCGGGTGATCGGCGAGCCCATGGTCCTGCAGGATCGTCTTCAGGGCGCCTGCGCCGCGCCTGAAGCCGAGCGCGTCGACGGGCAGGATCGCCACGTGCGGATCGGCGTAGTAGCGGCGGTCGCCGGTGGATTCGTACCTGCGCGCGAGCGCCTGGCCCATCACCATCCAGAGCGCGTAGCACGTCGGAATACAGTGGCCGCCCGCCAGCATGAACTTGTCGCAGTAAGGATGTTTGGGCCGGCGGTAGTCGAACCGGAGCCCGCCCAGATCCGGCCCCGCGAGATGCGTCGCGACGTTGTACGGCGTGTAGGCCAGCGGCCCGCCGAAGTGTCCTGTCTGAGCGTAGTTGCCCAGCAACACCAGGGTCATGCTCGTCATGAACCCGACGTCTTCCAGACGCTCACGATCGTAGGGTGTCGTCAGCGGTTCAACCGGGGACAGCGTCTCGGTGGCTGGCACTCTCGAACCTCCAGATTGCGGAGGCTGAAGCCCCCGCTCTACGTCCCGCAACCGTAGCGCGCAGGCTTCAGCCTGCGCGGTGAATAGTGTATTCGATTGCCTACTCCAAGCCTGCCGCGCGCGCCTGTTCGCGCGCGAGCACCGCCTGATCGCGGTCCCCGTCGCCGTGCGCGACCGCGCCGCGCAGGCGATCGTGATAGACGTTGTGGCTCGGCATCGGCACGTGCACGAGATCGGCGGCGGCGGCAATCAGGTTCGCGTCCTTCAGCCCCACGTGAATGGGCGAGCCCACCTGATCGTAGCTTTCGTCGACCATCTTCTGGCCGTACACCTTGTAGGCGGGCGCGGAAAACAGGCCCTCGGTCATCACGTCCTGGAAGACCTGCGGCGCCACGCCGTACTTGCGCACGAGGGAGAAGCCCTCGGCCATGGCCACCATCGCGCAACCGAGGACGGCGTTGTTGGCGAGCTTGATCGCGGTGGCCGACTCGGGCTTCACGCCGGCAGGGAACGTCTTGCGCCCCATGGCCCGCAGGAGCGGCTCCACTGTGCGGACGGCCTCTTCCGGCCCGCCGGCGACGATACCCAGCTGGCCGGAGGCTGCCAGATCCGGCCGGCCCAGAACGGGAGCGGCAACCAGTGTCTGCCCGGCGTCGCGGTGCCGGGCCTCGAGCCGCCGGATGACGGCGACGCCGTGCGTGCCCATGACGAGATGAACGGCGCCGCGCGCGAGCGACGCGCAGAGGCCGCCCGGTCCGAGCGCGACGTCGTCCACGGCCCGATCCTCGACGAGCATCGTGACGACGACCTCACGTCCCGCGCAGAGGTCGGCGATTGACGTGGCCACGCGGGCGCCGGAGGCCCCCAAACTCGTTGTCTGCGCCGCCACCAGATCGAACACCGTCAGGTCGTGTCCGGCATCGAGGATGCGCCGCGCCATCCCCTGCCCCATTCTGCCGAGGCCGATGAATCCGACTTTCATGGTGATCCCTCAAAGTTCCCGTGAGCGTACACAAAAACGCCCGCGCATTCGAAGAATGCGCGGGCGGCAGTAGGTGAAGCGGTCGAACTCAGAAGTCGAACTGCACCTGCGCGCGCACGAAGCGTGGGCTCAGCAGCGTGAGCGGCGTGCCATACGCCACACCGGCCCCGGTTGCCGGGTAGGTGTCCTGATAGGTGCGGATCGCGTCGTTGTTGAGCAGGTTGTAGACGTCCACGCCGACATTGAGGCGCTTGTTCGCGAACCGGAAGTTCTTGGCGAACTTCAGGTCAACGATAAAGTAGCCTTCGGTATAGAGATCCCCCGGATCGAGGGCGTTGATGGTGGTCGTCGTCGCCGTGGTGGTGAACCCCTGCGGCACGAAGCACCCGACCTGACCGGCCGTGGGGCCGGCAGGGCATGCCGCCGTCGCCCGAGAGGCGCTGCTTGGCTCCCACACGACCTGATCCTTGGTGATCGTGATGTTGGCGGCCCGGTTGTCACCTGGCCGGTACTGGAACACCGAGCTCGCCAGCACATCGATGTACGGAATCGTGTACGTCGCGGTGCCGCGCACGTTGGTGTCCCAGCGCTGATAGGGATTGCAGGCCGGGTTGTTGCCGTCGCGCGCCTTGACGTTGGGCGCGTCCAGTTCCGTGTAGCACGTGTTGCGGAACGCGCGACCGGTGCTCGTCCCGCCGTTGAGCCGGATCCCCTTCGGCCCGCGCCACACGAAGTTGGTGTCGAAGAAGTGCGAGGTGTACTCGAGCTCGTCCATGAACGTCTGCGCCGTCGAGAGGCCGGCGGTCGAGAAGCCGATCTTCGGGTTGATGTTCCCGCGCACCGTGTAGCCGCCCCCATCCGGGAGACGGTCGTCAACCGGCACGGTGAAATAGAAGAAGTCGTGGTTGGGGGCCGAGTAGTTCAGCGCGTTGTCCAGGCACGTCTGCAGGTCGGGCCCGTTGTACCGATCGCAGCCGTTGCCGAGCTGATCGCTGACTTGCAGGTTCGCGTAGTCCCGGCGGTTGTAGGTGAACTCCGCCGACAGCCGCGGCAGGATCTCGTGCTGAATGCCGAGCCCCAGCTGCCACTCGGAGCGCCGCCGGTCCCAGCCCTCGATCAGCGATTCCCCGTACGCGTTACAGTAGGCCTGCACGTTCGCCGGGATGCCGGACTCTTTGCGTCCGCACTGGGTGGTCGCCAGACCGATCGGAATCCCCGCCTCGTCCAGGCTGTTCGGGTCGCGCCCGTAGCGCGTCGCATCCTGCCCGAACACCGACGTCGGACCGCCGCAGTTGTCGCCGCCCGTGGCCACATTGTTCTGCGCGTTGAAGTTCAGCAGGTCACAGTCCACGATGCGGTCGCCGTCCCCGTCAGTCCAGGTCCGCGTGTACTCGTTGACCGTCCGCAGGGCCGGGTTGGCGTTGGCATAGATGCCGGCAACCCCGGCGCCCGCCAGATACTTGCCCATGTTGTACTTGACCGACGTCTTGCCATTGCCGAACACGTCCCACACGACACCCCACCGCGGCGTGATGTTGTTGTAGTTGACGCCGTCCGACGGCGGCGTGCAGTACTGGCTCTGGCCGGCATACGCGCCGCCGACCTGCACGGGGATCCGGAGGTCGGGGCCAATACACGTCTCGAGATAGCTGCTCGTCGCGTGGTCGTAGCGGATGGCGCCGTTCAACGTGAGCCGATTCAGCGTCCACTGATCCTGCACGTAGAAGGCGCTGTAGCTCACCTTGTTGCCGATGTCGGCAATGCCGGTATTCATCGTGACCTGCGTGGGCACGGGCCGGCGATTCGTGTTCATCAGATCGCCCGGGAAATACCGGCTCATGTTGCCGCACGGGTACGGGTTCGTCGCCGAGGGCGCCGTCGTGAGGCAGTTGGCGTTCGGCGTGTCGTAGCGGTAGGTCATGCGCGTGTCGCCCGCCGTGTTGTGCCGCAGCTGCGAGAAGTACCCGCCGTCATAACCGACTTTCGCGTTGTGCGTGCCCGTGACGTAGGACAGCGAGGCCCGCGGGCGGAAGTCGTCGAGTTCCCGGTATTCCGCCGCGCCGCCCGGACCGTTGTTGAGGTTGCCGGACTGCAGACCGAATATGTTGAAATTGTTCGAGTTCACGACCGGCGCCACTTCGTCCAGGCCGACCGTCGTCCCGAATTCCACGACGCGCGGAATGTCCTGCACGCCTGGGAGGTAGCGGTGGTACGAGAAATCGTACAACTGCGTGTTCACCGCGAGGCCCGCTTCGAGCAGGATCTTGTTGGTCATCGGGTTGGTCCACGACACCTGCCGCAGCCGCGCCGGATGCACCTGCCCCGACCAGTTCCCGTCCCGCGGCGCCCACGCCGCCACGGCGCCGTCGCACGGGTCCTGACACGTGAAGCCCTCGTCCCAGAAGAAGTTGATCTTGTCCTTCTGGGTCGCCTGATACGTGACGCGCACGTTGATGCTGGCGGTCTTGTTCATCAACGTCAGCGGATCCGTCGCCCGATCCGGTGCGTAGTTCATGCCCCACAGGCCGCGGTTCTTGTTGTCCCAGATGTTCAGGTACTGGCCGTTGTATGCGTCCTTCTGCCAGTTCTGCCCGGCCGAGAAGAACCACAGGTGGTCGCGCTTGAT
>DASTDQ010000537.1:0-5996 GCA_035710305.1 Vicinamibacterales bacterium
ATTTGCACCGCGAAGCCGGCTATAACCGCTATTTCTTCCTGCTGGCGATGTTCGTGACGGGCATGGTGCTCGTGGCGCTCGCCGGCAACGTGGAAGTCCTTTTTGCAGGATGGGAGTTCGTCGGCCTCAGCTCGGCGCTGCTCGTGGCCTTCTTCCACGAACGGCCCGCGCCGGTATCGAACGCCCTCCGTGTGTTCTCTGTGTACAGAATCAGCGACGCGGCGATGCTCGCGGCGGCGGTGCTGCTGCATCACGTCGCGGGCAGCGGCAGTCTCTCGCTGCTCTTTGGCGACGCGACGGCGGCACAACTGACCGGGGTCAACGCGACGATGATCGCCGTGCTGCTCATCGTGGCGGTCGCGGGCAAGAGCGCGCTGCTGCCGTTTTCCGGCTGGCTGCCGCGAGCGATGGAAGGGCCGACGCCGTCGAGCGCCGTCTACTACGGGTCGCTCTCGATCCACGCCGGCTGCTTCCTGCTACTTCGTGCGGCGCCGCTGCTCGAACAGTCGCCCGCGGCCCGGCTGCTGGCTGGCGGCATCGGCGCGGCGACGGCGCTGTATTCCTCGCTCACGACTCGCGTGCAAAGCGACGTCAAGTCGTCACTGGCCTACGCCTCCCTCACCCAAGTCGGCATCATCGTCGTCGAGATTGCGCTGGGCCTGTATGCCCTCGCGTTTCTCCATCTGGTGGGTCACGCCTGTTTCAGGCTTCTCCAGTTCCTGAGCGCGCCGAACGTGCTGCACGACCTTCACGGGCTCGAAGCGGCTGTCGGCGAGCGTCTCACCCCCGCGGGCGGCTACCTGGAGACGATGATTCCGGATGGCGTTCGTCGCCGCCTGTTTCTGTTTGCCCTCGAGCGCGGATTCGTGGATGCGGTTCTCGATCGTCTCGTCGTGGACCCGTTCTACCGGGTCACGCGACTCATGTCACGCCTCGATCGGTTCCTGTGTGAGGTCGTGACACGACCGACGCCCGCGATCATCGTCGAAGGCGGAGACGATCGCGATGATTGACGCCAGACTCGCGCTCGCAGGACTCGCCGCCCTGCCCGCGCTCGTCGCGGGGGTGTCGTTCCTTCGCATCGACGTCGAGCGGCTTCGCCGTCTGGCCGTGGCCTCCGCAGTCGTGATGCTCCTGGCGGCCCTGGCCGTTGCCGTATCACCAGATCTTCGGGGCGTCTCGATCCGGACGTCGCTGCTCAGCGGGGTGCCCGGCGGGGAAGCGCTTCTTCGCATCGACGCGCTGTCGTCCGCGCTTCTTCCCTTTGCCGCCGGCCTCTGGCTGTTGACGGTTGCCGTCACCCCGCGTGCGGCACTCGATCGGGCCGGCCTCCGACGCACGTCGCTCGCCACGCTCGTCACGCTCGCGTCGTTTCTGACCGAAAGCGCCATCGTCCTGCTGCTGCTCTGGATTGGGTCGGTCCGGATCTTCACGTCCGCTCTCTCCGATCCGCTGCACCGGCATCAACGTCGGGTCGTCGCGACCTACCTGGGGGCCTCGTCGCTCCTGTTTGCCGTCGGCGTTGCGCTCATCGTGTGGCCGATGGCGCAGGGAACGCTGTTCGAGGTCGTCGGCATGTGGCTCATCGTCATCGCCGCGCTCGTGCGCAAGGGAATCTTTCCGTTTCACGCGTGGGTCCCGGAGGTCTTCGACCACGGACGGCTCGGGCCGGCCATCCTCTTCAGCGCACCCCAGCTTGGTGCGTACGTGACAGTGGTGCTCATCGTGCCGCGCGCGTCGCCCGATGTGCTGCGTATCATCGCGATTCTCGCGCTCTGCACCGCGGTGTACGGCGCGGCGCTGGCCCTGGTGCAGACGAGCGCCCGGCGCGCCTGCGGATATCTCTTCGTGAGCCAGTCAGCCCTGGTCATGGCCGGCCTCGACTGCACGAGCGTGAGCGCGCTGGCGGGCGGGCTGCTGCTGTGGTTGTCCGCCGGGACCGCGTTTGCCGGACTTGCCCGCTGCGTGCTCGTGCTCGAAGCCCGTCGCGGGCGGCTGGACCTCTCCACCCATCACGGCGGCTACGAGCGGATGCCCGTGCTGGCGATCAGCTTCCTGTCGATGGGGCTGGCCTGCACGGGGTTTCCGGGCACGCTCGGCTTCGCCGGCCAGGAACTGCTGGTCGACGGCGCGGTCGACGTGTTCCCCGTCCTGGGATTCGCCGTCGTCATCGCGACGGCGCTCACGGGACTGGCCGTCCTGCGGATGTACTTCGCGCTCTTCTGCGGCCGTCGAGACGCGGCGACAGACTCCGGGATTCACCTCGGACTCACGCGGCGGGAGGCGTGGACGTTCGCCGTACTCGTGATGGTGCTCGTCGGCCTGGGACTTGCGCCGCGCCCGGTCGTCGACTCACGGTTCACGGCCAGCGAAGAGATCCTGCGGCAGCGTCAGGCCCGTGTCGTCACTTCGCTGGAGCCGTTGGAAGCGCCCTCGTCGCGCGTTCGAGCTCCCGGCGAACGGCTTCGACCTGGTCCGAGAGCTGACGCTGCATCGCCGTGAGCTGATCCTGCTGGGCCGCGAGACTCTTGAGCTGATCGATGAGCGTCTGCTGTGCGACCGTGAGCGCCTCGATCTGACGGGCGAGGCTGCTTTGCGTATCGAGCGTGCCCGGCTGGGTGCGCGCGGTGCGTTCGGCTTCGATGCGGGCAACCATCGCCCTGCGATCGGCCTCCGCCGCTTTCTCCCGCTGCTCCGCGACCAATTTCATCGCCTGCACCATTTCTTCGATCTTGCTCCGTAGTTGTTCCACTTCGGTCCGCTGCGCTGCGAGTGCCTGCTGTCGGATCCGATCGGCTTCCGTGAACGCCTGGTTTCCCGTGAAGTCCAGAAGCGCCCTCTCGTACTCCTTCAGTTTCGTCTCGTACTCTTTCTTCAAGAAGTCACCCGTGTGCCCGTTCTCGACCGCTCGGCGATACTCCTCTTCCACCGCCTTGCGGTACTCCGCCTCGGCTCGTTGGCGCGCGTCCTCGGCGGTCTGGGCGGCCAGTGTCGGGTCGGCCCGATAGACACGGGTCGTGTGGTCAGCAAACAGGAGCTCAAGAAGCGGGTCGGTCGATTCGCGTGGAGCGGCAGGCTTCGTCTGGGCCGTGTCCAGGACCGGCGCCGGCTTCGCAGGTTGTTCTTCGGCGCCAGCCAGGACCGGGACACCTGCGGCGGCCTCGCGCTGAAGCGGGGCCCTGGCCACGAGCCGCAACGGCACGAACGTCAGCGCCGACACGGCGACGAGCAGCCAGATCACGCGACGGCGGGAACCGGTGAACGTGAGGTGGTGCAGCATGTCGAGTCTCCTTTTGAGCGACGAGATAGACGGCGAAGAGCCCGCCGCCATGAATGCCGGATCGAGGCCGCCGACGCCGAGCCGCACGAGCATCCGTCCGTACTCCTGTGGCGCGACGTCCATGGCGCGCAGCACCAGCGTGTCGCACGCGGCTTCCCGGGCAACGACGTACTCACGAGCGGCAAGGCGGGCCAGCGGATGGAAGAAAAACAGCCGCTCGGCTAGCGCCGGTACCCACCCGAAAAGGAGATCGCGCCTGCGCACGTGCGCCAACTCGTGGCAGATCGCCATGGCACGCTCGTCGGGCGAGAGCACCGCGAGCGCCTGGGCAGGAATCAGCACGGTCGGCCGGAACAGGCCGGCGACGAGCGGCGTCGTCACGCGGTCCGACACGCGAACGTCCGGCGTCTTCCTCAACCCGAGGAGGCGCGCAAGTCGATCCGCGACGTCGGCGTCCTCGGCCCCGATTGGAATCGAGCTCCGTACTGCGCCGCGCAACCTCGCGTAGACGCGGAGCAGATGAACGGTCAGCGCGGCCACGCCGGCAAGCCACAGACCGATGGCAACCGCCAGCCACGCGTCAAGGGTTGATTGGGACACAACAGGACGCGCCGGGTTCTCTGTGGGCGCCTGAGATGACGACGACGGCGTTACCGGCGCCACGCGCGGCAGCGTCAGCGCGTCAGCAGCAAGCGAGCGGGCGACTGACACGGCATTGTCCGCCCCTGACGGCAGGAGCGGGACAGGGAGCGAAGGAACAGGCGCGAGCGCCAGGGCCAGCTTGAGGGAGGCGAGCCACCAGAGGCACGCGCGCGCCGATGCGGGAATGGCAGGGATGCTCCGGCACACGAGCCAGACCAGGGCCACGACGAACGCACCCTGCACGGATCCCGAAAGCAGCCGCTCGCCCACCCACCACATCCACGATTCGCTTCCAGCGGGCGCCACGTCTTCAGCCCTTCTTCCGGCGCTGGCTCTCGAAGCGCGCCAGCAGCGCTTCCAGTTCGGCGAGATCCTCGTCGGAGATGCGCTCGCGCTCGCCGAGATACGCCACAAACGGCGCGATCGATCCTTCGAGTGTCCGATCGACGAAGCTCTTGACCGCCTGCCGCACGGCCGCGCCCGGCGCAGTCCGCGGCGAGTAGTGATAGACGCCGTCCTGCTGACGCCGCGTCAGGTGTCGTTTCTTCCGGAGGCGCTCCATCATCGTCAGCACGGTGGACCGCGCGAGGCCGCGGGGCTGCCCGAAGCGCTCGGCCGCCTGGCCGACGGTGGCGCGGCCGGCGTCGTTGACGAACCGGAGGAGTGCCAGCTCCTGGTCCCCGACCGGCTTGAGGCGTCGTTGACTACTCATGTCGTTACTCGAGACTGTACACGTGACGACAGCTGTAGTCAAGACTGGTCCTTCGTTCTTGGTCCTTCGTTCTTGGTCCTTCGTTCCTGGTCCGTCCTTTTGTCCTTGGTCCATGGTCCGCTGTCCGGACCAAGGACCAGGCACCAAGAACCAAGGACAACCGGCTATGCCCAGAGCCATGCGGCGCCCCGCACGCCGCTCGAATCCCCGTGACGGGCGCGCACCAGGCGCGTCCGCACCGGCTCGACGCGGGCTGACCCGTCGGGCGTTTGGAAGTTGGGCGCTTGGGAGTAGGGAGTTGATCTGGTTGCCCCGAATACATACTCCCTCCATATCCGGGGCACGTTCTCGTAGAGCCGCTCGATGTTCGACATCCCGCCGCCCAGGACGATGACGTCGGGGTCGAGCACGTTGATGACGCCGGCGAGCGCGCGAGCCATGCGGTGTTCGTAGCGCGAAAGCGTGCCGAGCGATGCGGCGTCGCCCGCGAGGGCCGCCGAGACGATCGCCGGCGCCGGTTCGCGGCGACCCGTGCGGCGCTCGTGATCCGCGGCCATTCCGGGGCCGGACAGGAACGTCTCGATGCAGCCGCGCTTGCCGCAGTAGCACGGCGGGCCCGGAGTCTCGTCGCCATCGGGCCAGGGCAGGCTGTTGTGGCCCCACTCCCCCGCGATGCCGTTCGGTCCTGTGATCACATTGCCGCCGACGGAGACCCCGGCCCCGGTACCCGTGCCGACGATGACGCCGAAGACGACGTGCGCGCCCGTGGCCGCGCCGTCGGCGGCTTCGGATGCCACGAAGCAGTTCGCGTCGTTGGCGATGCGGACCTCGCGCCCGAGGCGCGCCTCGAGATCGGACTGGAGGGGCCTGCCAATCAGCCAGACCGAGTTGGCGTTCTTGACGAGACGTGTGGACGGCGAGAGCGTGCCCGGAATGCCGACGCCGACTGTTCCACGAGCACCGGTCTGCCGTTCGAGATCGGCGACGACCGCGACGATCGCGTTCAGCGTGGCTGCGTAGTCGTCCCGGGGTGTGTCAACGCGGATGCGGGCCGCCTCGCGCGTGCTGTCGAGCGCGATCCCTTCGATCTTGGTACCGCCCACATCGATGCCGATGCGCACGGGGGCAGCTTAGCTCAAGGCCGTGCCACGAATGCGGTAGCCTACTCGAATGCGCTCGTACCTCTGGACGTCGTTCGTCGCTCTCTCGGTCGTGACAGCCCTGACGCAGACGCCGCTTTCAGGGCGCCCGTTCGACGCGCAGTTCGACGCCGACATCCGCGGTTTCTTCAGCGACTTCTACCACGTGGAGCTCACCGATCAGCAGCTTCGAAGGCTCGTCGCCGCCCCCTAATCCCTTCCC
>DASTDQ010000538.1:0-5605 GCA_035710305.1 Vicinamibacterales bacterium
CGGAACGAGGCGCGGTTGCCCTCCTCGTCCTTGGCGTTCCGCACGATCACGTCGGTCGTGACCTCGGGAGGCGTCGGCGCGCGAAGACGCGTCAGGCGATCGACCTCGTCAAAGGTGGCGTAGGCCAGGCCGGCGCCCGCAATCACGAAGGCACACGTCGAGAGCCCCCAGCTATGTCTCTTGAGGAAGGCGGTCCACCGAGGCCCGGTTGCAGACGTGGTCACGCCGCTTTTCTCCCTCGATCGGATGTGCAGGATTGTCGCCACCGCTCCGGGACCTCGGAGCAGGTGCATAGTCGTGCAGAACTGGCTCGGCAGACCGGCAGCCGGGCCGGGCGCACTGACGTAAATCGATGTCGCCGCACAAGTCTGGCGAACGGGCCCGAACAGGCCGCTGCCATGGCTGGCAGCGGGGCCAGAACCGTGCTCGACTGACGGAAGGCTCAGCGGATGAAGGTGAAGCGCGACTGGGCCGATGGACCGCTGCCGAACGGCCAGAAGAACATGCCGTTGCTCGGCCGGGCGCTGGCGCTGACGCGGATGTAGTACTCGCGATTCGGCTCGAGGCGGGTCGTGCTGAAGAGCGGGAATCTCTCCAGGCTCGTCATCCACGTCCGGACCACGTCGTCACTCTGCGTCACGTCGGCCTTCTCGGTGCGGCCATCGAGCAGTCGCACGATGTTGTAGACGCGGGTCAGGTTGTCGTACTCGACGCGATTCGCAATCGTGGCAGTCGAGATGGTCCGGTCGAACCATGCCGGGACGTCGAGCCGAAGTTCTATCGCGTAGGTGAACGTCGTCTGCAGACCGCTTTGGATCGCGGCGCGCACTTCGTCTGTCAGACCGCCCGCCAGCTCGAAGGAGACGAACACACGCTCCTCCTCCATGCGCACGAGCGGTGTGACGCGCAGCGTCTGGTTTCCCTGGGGGTACGCGGGTTGAGCAGCGACGAGGCAGCTGACGGCAGCCAACGCGCAGAAACGCCAGCGAGCGCGTCGTTGCGCAGCGCGAATCTCACTCAGTTGTGCAGAAACAGAACGCATCCGGCAGATCGCCGCCTCAATGTAGCACACGGCCACGATCCTGTGAACCCGGAATTGTCACCCGGTGCGCCCGTGGATGCTATGATCCCGATCGGATTCACCCGCCACTGTGCGCAAGTTCAGCATTGCTACGGTCGTGCTGCTCGGCGTTGCTGTCCTCGAACATCGCGTCGAGGCCCAGGCGCTCACCTTCTCCCTGTTCGAGAAGTATCTCGACTCGTTCAGGGCGGCGGCGGGTATACCTGGCATGTCGGGCGCGGTCGTCCAGAACGGTGTGGTGGTGTGGCAACGGGGCTTTGGCCGCCGCGATGTCGAGGCCGGCCTGCCGGCCACGCCCGAAACGCCTTACCTGATCGGCGGACTGTCGCAGACCGTCGGCGCCACCCTGCTGCTCAGACATTGCGTGGACTCGGGACTGGCAAGTCTGACCGACCGCGTACAGCAATTTGCGCCCCTGTATCCCGAGCCGGAGACGACGCTGAATCAACTGCTGAGCCACACGGCCGCGGGCGGGGGAAGTTACAGGTATTCGCTGGAGCGATTTGCGGGTCTTACCGGCGTCATCGAGCGCTGCAGCGGAGTCCCGTACCGGGCGCTTGTGGCCTCGGAGATCTTCGACCGCTTTGCGATGACGGATTCTGCGCCGGACCAGGCATTGTCAACGACGACACCGCAGGAAGCCGACTGGCTCGATCAGGCGCATCTGACCCAGTACGCGCAGGTGGTCGGCCGGATGGCCACGCCATACCGCGTCATGGCTGGCCGAGCTCAACGCGCCCCCGCGACGACACCGCGCCGGGCCGATGCTTCCGACGGCATCATCAGCTCGGCGCGAGACCTTGCGAAGTTCGACGTGATGCTCACGTCCCCGGGGGTCCTTCTCGATCCACTCACCAGGGATTACGCCTGGACGCAGTCATTCGAAGGCGATCTGCCCCTTCCCACTGGACTGGGTTGGTTCGTCCAGAACTACAACGGGGAGCCGGTCGTCTGGCAGTTCGGCCGGGGCAGCCATTCGGCGCTCATCGTCAAGGCGCCCAACCGCGGGTTGACGTTCATCCTGTTGGCCAACAGCGACGGCTTGGGCGCGCCATTCGCGGTCGAGCCTCGCGACGTGACGACCTCGCTATTTGCCGCACTATTCCTGAGATTCTTCGTGCCTTGAGGGCGTACGTCACTGGCCGTCTGGCGCGGGTCGTTCTTGTTTCGCTCGTCCTCTGCGGCTCGCCGGCCGACGCACGCGCTGACTGGCTGTTCACGCCGTTTCTTGGCAGTACGTTCGCCGGATCGACCGTGCTGCCCGATCTCGAGCAGAGCGCAGGAGGAGCCCACCTCATTTTCGGGGGCGAGGCCGGCTGGTGGAGTTCCGGCCTGTTCGGCATCGAAACCGACGTCGCATTCGCCCCGGCGTTTTTCGAGCGTACTGAGGGCGTACTCGTCACCGACAGCAACGTGCTGACCATCGGGATGGACGTGGTGGTCGCCACTCCGCTCAGCATCACACGCGAATCGCTGCGCCCCTATCTGATAGGCGGTCTCGGCTGGATGCACTCCTCGATCGAGGAGAGGCAGGGGCTGTTTCCCGAACTCTTCGGGCGGGCGCAGAACTCGGTCGCCGTCAACGTCGGCGGCGGCGCCATGGGCTTCTTCACCCCCCGAACCGGCGTGCGCTTCGAGGTCCGGCATTTCCGCAGCCTGAAGCGGGACACCGACCTGCTCACTGGCGAGACCGGCTCCCTCCTCAGCTACTGGCGTGCGACTGTCGGCATCGTCATCAAACGATGAGCCGCGCGGCGGAATGGGGATTCAGATCTTGGGAGTTGGAAGTCGGGCATTGGGCGTTGACCGATGGCGGAACTCACAGCTTTCAACGTGATCGTTGACCAGCCCCATCGCCTGCATGAAGGCGTACACTGTCGTCGGTCCCACGAACGTCCAGCCGCGTTTCCGAAGATCCCTGCTGAGCGCCGTTGATTCGGGCGTCGTCGCCATCCGCGCGAGAACGGATCGGGTGATGCGGCGCGGCCGTGCCGACTCCGCCGGTTTCCAGCCCCAGAAGTAGGCCGAGAGCGACCCCTGTTCACCGCGCAGCTCGATCGCTCGCCGGGCGTTGTTGATTGTCGATTCGATCTTGCCGCGATGCCGGACGATGCCCTCGTCGCCCAGCAGGCGCGTGACGTCGCGCGCCGTGAAGCGCGCCACTCGATCGATGTCGAAACCGGCGAAAGCGCGCCGGAAGCGGTCCCGTTTCTTCAGAATGGTCAGCCAGCTCAGGCCGGCCTGAAAGCCCTCGAGACAGATTTTCTCGAAGAGACGCCGGTCGTCGGTCACCGGTCTGCCCCACTCTTCGTCGTGGTAGCGGACGTACTCCGGATCGCCAAGGCACCACCAGCAGCGGGCGACCTCGCGATCCCCGCCCTTGCCTGCGCTACTTGAAGATGGCTTCGATTTCACTGCCAATCCCGCGCAACAGTTCGCGAAGCGCGCGCTCGGCACGCTGGCCGAGGCTGCCGGAGTGCAGCTCGCAGAGCTGACTCGGCACGTCGTCACCCGGCTTGAAATACTCCACGTAGCTCGGGCAGCCGTCGAGAGCGCGATGATAGGACACCTGGCACATGACTTCCGTGTGCAGGCGCGGCGGGCGCTCGAAGGAGTGTCCTGGAAAACGCCTCGCCGTCCGCCGCATGAAGTCGGCCCAGATCGGCAGCGCCACGCGCGAACCTGACGCGTCGCCGCGAATGGTCTGTGGATCGTCAAATCCGATCCAGACGCCGACCACGATGCTCGAGGAGAAACCGACGAACCATGCATCGTGCGACTCGTTGGTCGTCCCCGTCTTGCCGGCCACGGCCATCGGCAGATTGTGCCGCTGGACGGACGCGGCCGTCCCGCGCTGCGTGACATCTTGGAGCATCGTCACCATCTGGAACGCGACCTGCGGCGACAGCACCTGCTCCCGCTCGACGGACACTCGCTCGACGATGCTTCCGTCAGCGCCCTCGATCTGAGCGACGCCTCGCGGCCGCACGCGGACTCCCCTTCCCGGAAAAACGCCATACGCCGCCGTGAGGTCCAGCGGCGTCACGAGCCCGCTGCCGAGGGCAAGCGACGGCACGTCAGGCTGGTCGGCCACGCCCAGGTCGCGCGCGAGCTGAATCACCGGCCGGGCGCCCACCTGCTGCTGCAGAAGAACGGCCGCCGCGTTGCTCGACTCGAGCAGCGCTTCCCGGAGCGTCATCGTGTCGTGTGTCTTCGCGCGGTCGTCGCGCGGAATCCACACGCCTTCGGGCGCGTGGATGGCGACCTGCTGAAGCCCGCTGATGGTCGATACCGGCGACAGGCCGCTCTCGAGCGCCGCCGCGTACACAAATGGCTTGAACGCGGACCCGGGTTGCCGATGGCCCCGGACCGCCCGGTTGAACGGCGTCTTGCGGAAGTCCGAGCCGCCGACCAGGGCGAGAATGTTGCCTGACTTCGGATCCATCGCCACGAGCGCAGCCTGCACGCCGGGAATGCCAAGCCTTGCGAGACCAGCTCGCACCGAGGCCTCCGCGGCATCCTGCGCTTCCGAGACGAGCGTCGTGCGCACTTTCCAGTCGGGAGGGTTGTCGTTGCCGACGAGATCCCTGAACTGCTGCCGCAGGAACTCCTTCGCGTACCCATGGCGCGCGTTTGGCTGTGGGCCCGCGGATCGGATCCGCACGCGCTCGCGGCTTGCGGCCAGCTCCTGCTCGCGCGTGATCTTCCCTTCTTCGCGCATGCGTCGAAGCACCACGAGGCTTCTCTGCCAGGCGTCTTCGGGGTGATTCCACGGCGAATAAGACGCCGGAGCGCGAATCACGCCCGCAAGCATCGCGGCCTCCGCGAGCGACAGGTCGGCGGCCGGCTTCCCGAACGCGCGTCGCGACATCGTTTCGACGCCGTAGATGCCGCCGCCCAGATAGATCCGATTCATGTAGAGCTGCAGGATTTCCCTCTTCGAGAGGAAAAGCTCCAGCATCATCGACAGGGCGGCTTCCTTTGCCTTGCGTCCGTAGGTCCGCGCGTTCGAGAGGAAGAGCGTCCGCGCCAGCTGCTGCGTGATGGTGCTGCCTCCCTGCGTCCGACCGTCGGAGCGGGCGTTGTTGACGGCGGCGCGCGTCAGCCCGATGGGGTCGACGCCCGGATGCAGGTAGTAGCGATGGTCCTCGACGGCGATGACGGCGTCCCTGAAGTACTTCGAGATCTGGTCGTAGCCGACGTCCTGGCGCTGCTCGTCGAGCCGAAACCAGGGCCGGCCGTCCGCATCGTAGAAGACGGTGTCGCCGACACCCCGGTTGAGGCGGTAGACGGCCCACGCGTGGCGGGCCGTCCACCACCCTCCCGAGAGCACGATCACGACGAGCGCAATCGCCGAAATCAGGAAGATTCCGCGCCCGACTCGCGAGCCTTTCAACTTGTGAAGCACGTGGTTGAATGGTAATAGGTATCGATTCACCGATGGCCCCATCCCTTAGACGCCTGACGCTCGCCGTTGTTCTGGGCTCCACGACCATGGCCGGGCTTGCGCAGCCAGGGGTCCAA